>JAIRJR010000266.1 GCA_031260575.1 Tannerella sp. | reverse complement strand
AGAACCATTCCATCCGTTTCTTGCCCTGTAACGGTAGATATGGTCGGCAATGGCAATCGGATTGGCCACATCGCCCGCAATAATTTCGCGGTTTCTGACCTGCGACCCCCATGTGCCGTCCTCATTGCGCTCCGGGTAGATCGGCGGCAAGTTTAATGCATACTGCAGCGGCGCATCTTTTCCATTGGCTGATTCACGGCCTCCACCATAGAAAGCGCTCAGGTTAACACCTATTTCTAAGAATTTGGTCACCTGCGAGTTGATATTGGTTCGGAAGTTGAAACGCTCGTAGTCGGTACTCCGTATAATGCCTTCCTGATTGATATAGGAGCCTGAAAAAGCATATCGGGTGTTTTCGCTACCTCCTGAAACTGATACTTCGTACTGTTGTGTCATGGCTGTGCGAAACAGCAAATCCTGCCAATCCGTATCCGGTAAGGAAGCTATCGAAGCCGGATCGTAGAAATTATAGGCATACCCGTATTGTTGCAGATTCCCATCGGGAATCATAAAATTCGTACTGGCGCTCGAATACCTGCTTCGCCGTGAGTTGGGGTCGTTGATCGTATGGGGCGATTTATCGGGGTCGGCCGAAATGACCGGCTGGTCAAGCCATGCCTGATTACGTCCGTCCATAAACCATTCCACATACTGGTCGCGGTTCATCATCTGTACTTTTTTTTCGCGTTGCTGAACGCCAACCTGGGCGGTAAGGCTTACCCTTGGTTTGCCCACCTGTCCTTTTTTGGTCGTAATAATGACAACACCGTTGGAACCACGCGATCCGTAAATGGCTGTAGATGAAGCATCTTTCAGCACTTGTATGCTTTCGATATCCGACGGTGTAACTAAGCGGAAAGCGCCGCTCTCCATCGCAAAACCATCCACCACATACAACGGATCGCTCGACTGGGTAATCGAAGCTGTCCCGCGAACGCGTACCAACAACCCTTCGCCATCGGGCCGACCGGTAATTTGCTGTATTTGCACCCCGGCCATCTGTCCGATCAATGCTTCTCCGAAGTTTGCGACCGGACGTTCGCGCAGTTTATCGGGATCCACAGAAGCGATTGCTCCCGTGACATCCGATTTACGAACCGTTCCGTAGCCTACCACAACGACTTCATCCAATAGTCGGGTATCTTCGACCAATTGGATATTCAGCCGGGGGTTGTTTTGATTCGGTACGGTAACAGTCTGTGTAATATAACCGATTGAAGATATCCTGATCGAAGCGTTCCTTGTCGCTTCGAGTGTGAAAGCTCCGTCAATGTCGGTTATTGTACCTCTGGTAGTACCTACCTGGAGGATATTGGCGCCAATGATGGCTTCACCCGAGTTACGGTCGGTAACCGTCCCGGTAAGCTGAACGGTCTGAGCCTGACCGGCAGGTGCAAAAGCCATCAAAACAAACAGCAAAAACATTTGCGTAATAAGCACATGGCAATTTTTTAGTTTTTTAAAAACATGTATCATAATTTGTTTTAAATAAATTTATAAAAGACTTAACAATAATCACTATATAATAAATACTTGATATTCTGCCGGCGGCAGAACGGATTGGACTGTTTCTTTCACATTTCATTTATCCATAGGCAATGCAATTATATTGTTTAAATATCCTCAGTTCTAAATGTATTTTCTTTTTATGTTGAACTTATACGAACGTTTAAATTAAGCGCAAATGTACACTTTTTTTTCAAAAATTTACATTTTTTTATTTTTTTAAATACTTTTTCTTACAGACTTTTGGTTTAACCCATTCCATGTTTTTCCCATTTCGACCGTAACAACCGCTATACGGAAAGATTGTCGAAATTAAACGTTCGTTTAAATTCGACAATCAACCGGATTTTAAAAATTCCTTTTAAAAAAAATACAAGTTTATTTGATTACCTTTGCGCCACTTTTGAAAGGTTTTCATTTGAAAACAACCGAAACGAGCATTTTTTATGATGAAGTTGAAATTGATTTACCCCAAATGGGAAAAATTGACAGGGCAAACGACGTTTAATCTACCTCCGCACGGGCCGGTAGTCTTTGCCGCCACCCTTCCCGACTATGTTGATGTCGCATTTACCGATGAAAATGTCGAAACGATCGATTTCGACGACCCTTGTGATCTGGTTGCTATTTCGATGATGCTCAGCACACAAGTGAAGAGAGGCTGGGAAATTGCGAACCAATTTCGCAAAAGGGACAAAAAAGTGATCTTTGGCGGTATTTCGACCATGCTTCATGCCGAAGAAACCGTCGAACATGCCGATGCCGTATTTTTGGGCGAAGCCGAAGGCCGTATGGAAGAAGTTTTGGAAGACTGGAAAAACGACCGGTTGAAAAAGGTATACAATTACATGGGCCAACATCCTCCGATCGAATTGGTTGGTCCCGCCCGGCGGGATTTATACCGGCACAATCTGTATAACCATAAAGGTGTACAGATGGTCGATCTGTTTCATGCCTCCCGCGGGTGCAGATTCAGTTGTTATCCGTGCGCCGTATCTTATCTCGGTGGGCGCGTATTCCGCCCCCGTCCGATGGATAAGGTGGTGGAAGAATTGGCTACGATCGAAAACAACCGGTTGTTCGTGGTCGACAATTCGTTGGCGCAGAACAAAGAATGGGAGATGGAACTTTTCAGGGAAATGATCCCCTTTAAAAAGAAATGGGTTAGCCATACCATCGAAGACGACCCGAAGATACTCGATTCAGCCGCCCGGGCCGGCGCGTGGTATGTCTATCAAGCTGTCTATGATACATCCGATTATATCCGGGAACGTGTCAAACGATATCACGATTACGGCATAGGGGTTGAAGGAACCATCCTGATTGGCCTGGATAATCAATCGGAAGACGATATCAAACGTTTAATCGATTTCCTGTTGGAGATCAACCTTGATTTGGCCGAATTTACGGTGATGACCCCTTTCCCCCATACGAAAGGATATGACGACCTTTACCGGCAGGGACGTATTTTCGATTTCGACTGGAATCATTATAATGCGGGACAAGTGGTGTTCCATCCCAAACAGATGACCGCCGAACGGTTGCAAGAACTCTTACAATATGCCTGGGATACATTCTATCACGATGAAAGCCAGGAACAAAAGATGTTTCACCTTTTTTCAAAGGTGGTCTTGAAAGAGATGCAAGACGGCACTTACCGTCCGCGCAACAGGGAGTTGATCGATCAGTCGTTTGGGAAAAAAGTGCGGAGAGAGTTGAGAATTGAGAATATAAGTTGAATGGGAACTGAATACAAAGTTGTGGTTTTTTATTATACGCAGACCGGACAGGCGCTTGAGATTGTACAAAAAGTCTGCGAACCATTGGTTTCCGCCGGTATGCAGGTGATCTACAAGGAGATTGTGCCTGAAGAACCTTTTCCGTTGCCTTGGACTGTGCGTTCGTTTTTTCAGGTTTTTCCCGAATCACGGTTGGGTATCCCGTGTCGACTGAAGGCAATGGATCTAAGCGATGTGCAAGATGCCGGCTTAGTCATTGTGGCAGGGCAGAGTTGGTACTTGTCGCATTCGATTCCATTGCACGGTTTTTTTCAATCTTCAGCCATCAAGGACTACCTGAAAGGACGGAAGATCGTAACGGTCGATGGTTGCCGCAACATGTGGGTGATGAAACAGCTCAAAACCAGAGCGTACCTCTATGAAGCCGGCGCTCATTACGTGGGTTCGGTTGTCCTGCAAGATCCGGCTCCCAACTTGGTGAGCGTAATCACCATCCTCCGTTGGCTTTTACATAACAAAAAAGAAGCTACGCGTTTTCTTCCCGCCGCCGGCGTTACGCCGGAAGATATCCAAAATGCCACTTGTTTCGGCGATTGCCTGTTAGAGGCAATGCAACGTAATACATTTCATGCCCTGCAAATTAACCTGATGTCGAAGAAAGCGATTACTTTCCTGCCGGCAGTCTATTTCATCGAAAAAAACGGTTTTAAACTCTGGGGACAATGGGCGCGGTTCATATTAAAAAAAGGACCTTACAATAGTCCTGCAAGAGAAAATGCCCTGCGTTTTTTTAAATATTACCTCTTTTTTGTGCTTTTTGTGATATCGCCTTTCGGCTTACTCTTTTTCTACCTCACCTACCCTTTTCGCCGTTCTTCGCTCCGGAAAGCCGAAAAAGAAATGTGTTACGAATTGGGATGGACTGAGGGACAAATAATTGAATAACTGAATAATTGAATAACTGAGTAATTGAATAACTGAGTAACTGAATAACTGAATCATTGAGTAACTGAATAACTGAATCATTGAGTAGCTGAATCATTGAATATTTGAATTTATGTGTAAAGAAGTCTATATTACCCGTTTTTCAACATTCCTTCCGAATGATCCGGTTGAGAGTGACGATATGGAACAATTCATCGGTTTTGTCAACAGAAAGTCGTCCATTGCCAAACGTTTGGTATTAAGCAAAAACGGCATCAATCGCCGTTATTATGCATTGGATCGGTCGGGCAATGTGACCCATACCAACGTAGAGATGGCTGCCAATGCCGTCAAGGGTCTGTCGGATGATGACTTCGGGATAGACAACATTGATTTATTGTCCTGCGCGACGGCTTCGCCCGAACAGATTATGCCTTCGCATGGTGTGATGGTTCATGGCGCTTTAAAAGGAAAACGACATATAGAAGTCGTTTCATTCGCAGGCTCTTGCTGTACAGGGATGCAGGCATTGAACTACGCCTTTCTGTCCATTTTGGCCGGAAATGCCAAAAATGCCGTCACCGTCGCTTCCGAACGGTTGTCGGCATGGATGAGTCACAAATATTTTGAGAAAGAGTCGGAATTGTTGAATCAATTGAGCGCCAAACCCATTCTTGCATTTGAAAAAGAGTTTTTACGTTGGATGCTCTCGGACGGCGCTTCTGCCCTTCTGGTAAGCGACATGCCGGCAAAAAACGGATTTTCATTCCGGATCGATTGGATCGAACTGACTTCCTACGCGAATGAAATTGAGACATGTATGTATGCCGGAGGTGAGAAAGACACGGAAGGGAATGTAGTGGGATGGGCGCAATTTCCCGAAACGGAATGGTTGGAAAAGTCGCTGTTCTCACTCAAACAGGATACCCGTATTCTGGATCAGTATATTGTTCCGTTGGGCACCCGTTTTCTGTATGAAATCAGCCAAAAGCGAAATTTTATTCCCAAAGAAGAAGTCGACTGGTTTCTTCCCCATTTCTCGTCGATGTACTTTGCAGAAAAGATCAAAGACGAAATCCGCGGAACCGAACTTGACATGCCGGACGAAAAGTGGTTTTACAATCTTCCTGAAATCGGTAATGTTGCATCGGCCTCCCCCTTTTTCATGCTCACAGATTTGGCACAGTCCGGCAAAATAAAGAAAGGCGATAAAATCCTGATGATGGTTCCCGAAAGCGCCCGTTTCTCGTATGCGTATGCATTGATAACGGTCATTTAAGAAAACAAAAACGCTTGAGCCTAATCTCAGGAGTCGCCGATTATCGATATTCGATGTTCGAAAAAACTAAAACTCGATCTTATAGCTGACATTGGGAATGGCAATGGAGGTAATGGATTTTTCCGGCCGGTTTTCGCGGTAATTATAATAATAGGTTCCGTCAAATTCTTTGTAGCTTGTTATATTAATCACTTTCAGGGCAAATTCGTGCGTCTTTTTTCTGCGGTTCATTTTATAGCCGAGTGTGAAATGGCCGATAAATTCGGGCGTCAGGCTTGTTTGATAAGCGTGTGCATAGTCATATACTATTTTGTGTGCGGCTATTGAGGCGGATTCGTCGACGGGTATGTAGCGCTCACAGCCTTGCAGCGTTAATCTAAGACTGGAATGTAATAGGTTTTGCTGTTGTCTTCCCATTTTCCACTCTTTGCCTGCCAGGGCATTGAAGATAAAATTGCGGTTCTGGCGCGTATTGCGCCACACGCCGTCGCCACCCTTATAACGCGAATGGAACAACGATGTCGTAAACAGGTAATAATAACCTTTATACAGGTAATGTTCCAATGTAAGTTCGATGCCTGAATTGATCCCCTTCCCATCGTTGACCAAAGGAAGCATCATCCAGAAATCGCGGTGGTTAATCAACGAAAACGGGCTGTCTTTTTCTACCGGGATATCATACAGGTATTGGAAATAAGGTTCTACCTTCAGGCGAAGATATTCTGAGACCGACCAATCGTAAGCGACTACAAAGTGGTGCGCTTTGGCGAAATCCAAGTGTTTGTTGAACAAGGCATCGCTTGCCGGATGATTTTCTGCGTTGTGGGATTCCGGATTGGCCGTATTTTTTGTTTTCACGAAATAGTAATCCGTATTTTCGCGCCGGCTGTGTTTGCCATACGCCAAGCCGAAAGCAAGACTCGGAAAAACCTGCCAGCGAATGCCGGCGCGAGGTTCAAGCACCATTCTGTTGATGAGGCGGAAATAATCGCCATGCAAGCCTACATTAACTATTATGTTGTTGTTCAGCCGGAAAGACGACTGGCTGAAAGCAGACAAAGCCATCGAACTGCCCTTGTCCTTCACGTAATTGACCATCTCATCAGGCGGGAAAAGGTGCATATCGGGACTCATCAGGTAATCGATATTATGAAACAAACCTGTGAACGATAGTCCGGTACGGTTTGTGTGGAATATACTGTGTTTCGTATTCAGGTATGTATTGAATGTGATATTCCAATTGGTATTTTTCATGTCGGAAACCGGAAGGGCGCTTCCGTCGTCGATCCTATCTTTTGAAGTGGAATGGTGATGGGCGACATTGACTGCTAAAGCGCTTTTTAAATATGATTTTTCGTTGATTAATATTTTATGACCCATCCCGCCTATCGCTTTTGTCTGTTCATATCCGGATTCTTTATCATAAATATCAATCCATTGCGTTTTATTTTCTTCCGCCTGCCGCCGGTAATGGTTGATAAGCCCGACACCCCATACAGAAAAAGTCCCTACCCGCTTGGTTGGAAAATTCATTTTAAACGATAAATCCTGATAGTTCAAACCGGTCATATCGGGTACCAACACAGCCAGTAAGTCTTCAACAAAATCGATTGATGAATACCTGTAATTAAACAAGTATGACGCCGGTTTTCCTTTTTTGAGCGGCCCTTCGGAAGATAATTCAATACCCAACATGCCGAATTGAGCCGTATGTTCGTAGTGTTGATTGTTGCCGTTGCGCAGTTGCATGTCGAACACACCCGAAAGCGAATTGCCATATTCGGCAGGAAAAGCGCCGGTGATAAAGTCGGAATTGTTCAGTGTCTGAGCGCTGAATGCGGTGATGATTCCGCCGCCTATACCGGTCATATCCGAAAAGTGGGTTGGGTTAACGGCTTCCACACCCTCTATCCGCCATTGCAGGAACTGCGGTGAATTGCCGCGTATGGCAACGCCGTTATTGTTGATGATACCGGCTACGCCGGCAAAAGCCGTCACAAGTCGTGCGGGATCGTCGAACCCGCCGGCATAACGGCTTGCTTCTTCCACGCTGAACATGCGCGCACTGGCTGACGCCATCGCATTCAGGGGCGCCTCCTTGTTGATTTTCGGTCGAACGGTTACTTCTTCCAATTCTTGAACGTTTTCACGCAAGTCGATGGCCAAAAAAACTTCTTTTCCCGAGCTGACCATCACATCCTTGAATATGGCTGACTCATACCCGATGAAACGGCATTGAATGTCATGGCGTCCGACAGGCAGGTTGTTCAAGCGGAAATAACCTGATTCGTCGGTTGTTGTTCCAACCGGCGGATTAGTTTGAAATGTGATCACGGTGGCATAAGGGATGCCTTGCCCCGAAGCGGCATCGGTAATCATGCCATGAACAGCGCCCGATGGCGGTTTCGAAGGGACAAAATGCTGTCGTGAAGCGACATCGGCAGGGTTCTGTGTCGTTGGAAACAGCACGATTTGCTTATCCATAAACCGGAATGTGATGCCCCTGTGATCAAAAAGTTCGCCGAGTGCATCGCTCAACCCTACAGCATTCCAGGCTACATCTGTCATATCGCTCACTTTCACACGGTTGACATCATAGAAAAAACGGTATCCGGATTGTTTTTCAATTTCCTTCAAAATCGTTTCTATTTTCGTATGATTCAGGTGAATGGTCATCCTGCCGCTTTGAGAAAAACCATATAAGGTATAAATCAACAGGATGATAATAAAGAAAAATTTCACTACTTAATATAAATAATATGATTACTTATGCTGTACTGCATATCGGTTGAGGTTGCAATCACACGCAAAACGCTTTCGATGGACTGGCTGTTGTAAAATGTGCCGGTGAATTTCCGTTGTTTCATGGATTCATTTTCGAATACAAAAACCAGGTTATAATATCGTTCAAAACGCTTCGCCAAATCTTCCAAAGCCGTTTCCCTGAATTGGTATTCGCCGTGAATCCATGAAATCTGCATATCGGTATCGGTGTCGGACGCTGAGATACGTTGTGTTTGTTTGTCGAAAATGGCTATCTGTCCTGATTTCAGATCATAACGGCTGTTGTCTTTGTCTGATTGCAGTCTTACGGCGCCTTCAATCAAGGTGGTTGAAATCCAATGGTCGTCGGGATAGGCTGAAACGTTAAATTGCGTGCCTGTCGCAATGATATCCATCAATCCGGTTTTCACGACAAAAGGTTTTTTCTTGTCTGATATGACTTTGAACAATCCCTCACCTTCGAGTTGTATTTCACGTTTTTTGGAAGTAAATTTTTCGGGGTAGGTGAGCTTCGAACATGCATTGAGCCATATTTCCGAGCCGTCCGGAAGCGTCAGTTGAGTAGACTGCCCGGCCGGAACCGTCATCGTATGGAAGGCTGTCACTGACGATTTTTGATTGATGATATAGCCGGTAATAGACGACGCGACAACAAGTATGACTGCAACCGCCGCTGCAACGGCTACGCGCCGGAACGGCCAAATGACTATTTTTGACGAATCACGACCATTTGAAATGCCCTCCTTACCGGCTTTGTCCGTATGGATTCGCTCACTGAACCGTTCCCAACCTTTCTGCGCTATTTCTTTATCCCCCGTCTGTTCAGCCGTCAGCTGCGCCGCCACCCAACTGTTTTTCAGCCGAATGGCTTCTTCCCGCAGTTCTTCATCCGCTTCAAGCAAAGCCAAGAAAGATGCGGCTTCGTCGGGTGGTAGTTCTCCGGAAAAAAAATTTGACAACTGTTCGTAATCCATGATTTTAAATCAATTGGTTAAAATCGATATCTGATTCCCGCTCTTGCGCCTACAAAAATACGATTATCGTCATTTATTTCAAAATCTATTATGTTAAAAACCGGTTTTAATAAAACGTTTTCTTCGTAGCTTGCACTCCACGTAACAGAAGGGCCTGCCGTTATGCTGAAATGACGATTCAAATACAAACCGAATAATGGAACGAAACTTGTCAATTGACGGTTATTCTTTTTTTCGATTGTATTAAAAGATTGAAGTTCAGGATTAAAAAAGAATGACTTTCGGATAGGGATAATCGAACCAAACCCAAAACCCGAAGCATACCTGCTACCGGAAGATTCCGCTGAAGGGTTGTAAGCCAGATAAAGCGTGGTATAGAATTTTTCGACGCCTGTTTTAAAACCGATCGTCACAGGGAAAAAATCTGAAAAACCAACCTCTATGGCCATATACCCCCCCCGCCTGACAAACGATAGAAACCCGATTGGAATCCCTTTTTCCAAGGAGTCCGCATAATTGATAAAACCAAGTTGAAAACCGGCTTTGTTTCGATTCGCCAAATTGACAAAACCAATTTGTGTTCCCCGAAATTCATGGATTGCGGAATTGACAAAACCAATTTGCGCACCGTATACCGATTGTAAGGCGGTATTGATAAAACCGAACTGCGCACCGCGGACTTCTTTTTTTACGGTATTGATGAAACCGAATTGAACGCCGGTTTTGTCTTGCATAGCGGTATTGATAAAGCCGGCTTGAATGCCATTCGTCTGTTGGATGGCGGTATTGATATAAGCAAGTTGAGCGCCGGTCAATTCACCTCCAAGCGTATTGACCATTCCCATCTGTATTCCCTTAAAGTTACCTGCGTTCCAATTTATAAATCCAAGTTGAACGCCCTTGTGTTCGCCTTTTGCAATGTTGACAAATCCGATCATGGGGGGCTTGAAATGATCATTCACCACATTCATAAAAAATGTATAAATGTTTGTTTCCTGAGAAAAACCGGAAAAACCAATTAGGTTGATCACTGCTGCAATAACAATTCGCCGTTTCATAATGATGCATTGTTTGACTTAAAATTCTATTTTATAATAAATATTCGGCAACAACACCGTACCCGAAACCAATTCCGGCCGGTCTTCGACATAATTATAGGTATCATAATATTCTTTGCTGCCAAACAGATTCATGATTTGCAGGGCAAACTCGTGCGACAGTTTGTTGCGGTTGATCTTGTAGCCCAGATTAAAATGGCACAAAAATTCGGGTGGACGCTGTAATTCGTAGGCTCGCATATTGTCGTACACAAGGTTTCTGACCGCTTTCGATGCCGTTTCATCCACAGGGATATAGCGTTCACCCCCCTGCAACGTCATCCGAACGCTTGCATTCAGGATGTTTTGTTTTTGTTTACCCATCTTCCATTCTTTACCACCCAACGCATTGACGATGTAGTTGCGGTTCAGGCGTGTATTCCGCCAATCGCCGTTGCCGTCCTTGTAGCGCGATTCAAACAGCGTACCGGTCAACAGGTAGTAATAACCCCGGTGCAGATAGCGCTCAAGGGTAACGTCAATCCCGTAATTTTCCCCTTTTCCGTCATTGACCAATTTGGGAAGCATCTGCAAAAAATCGAAATAGTTGATCAACGACAGATGACTGTCTTTTTCCACCGGTATATCGTAGAGGCTTTGGAAATACGGTTCCACTTTCACACGGATATATTCGGAAATCGACCAGTCGTACGATAGAACGTAATGGTGTGCTTTGGCGAAATCCAAGTTCCGGTTGACTAATTCGTCGCCTGTTCCGGGTGTTTTGATGAAATAGTAATCCGTATTTTCGCGCCGGCTGTGTTTGCCGTACGAAAGTGAGAAAGCATGTTTCGGAAGCGCTTGCCAGCGGATGCCGGCGCGCGGGTCGATGGATGTTTTTTCATTGAGATGGAAATAGGTAGCATGTAAACCCATATTCGCCGTTAAGTTGTTATTCAACCGGATTGTCGATTGGGAGTAGGCCGAAAACGCCATCGAATTGCCTTTGTCGTTCGTGAAATTAACCATTTGACCTTGTGGGGGATAATCCGGGTTGTCGTAAAGATCCGGATACAACCAATAATCCATCTTAAAAAATAACCCGGTGACATTGATTCCTGTCCGGTTCGTATGTGAAGCACTGAATTTCGTGTTCAGGTAAGTGTTGAATGCCACGTTCCAATTTGTGTTTTTCATGTCGATGGCAGAAACTTTATCCCATTCATGTCGCGGAAAAACAAATTCCCCTGTCGTTTTATTTTGGGTATAATTGGCTACAATAGCGCTTTTCAGGTAAGTTTTTTCGTTGAGGAAAACCCGGTGTCCTATGCCGCCAACGGCTTTCGTTTGCCAAAAATCGGCATTCGTTCCAACGAGTTCCACCTTCAAATCTCCAAACCCGTCATGCTGATCATAACCATCCCATGTGGTTGTGTCTTTAGAAATATGAGCTATATAATGGTCTTTAATCCATATTCCCCAAAGCGAGAACGTACCTGCTTTTTTTGTCGGAAAATTAAATTTGAATGTCAAGTCCTGATAACGCATGCCGGCTGCATCTCCAACCAAACCGGGAAATAAATCGCTCATCAACGCCAATGTCGAATACCGGTAATTAATCAGGTACGATGCAGGTTTACCCTTTTTTAACGGACCTTCGGACGTAAATTCGAGTCCCAACGCACCGGTTTGTACTGCATGTTCGTACTGTTGGTTGTTGCCGTTGCGCAGTTGCATATCGAACACACCCGAAAGCGCATTGCCGTATTCTGCCGGAAAGGCGCCTGTGAAAAAGTCGGAATTACCCAGTACATGCGAGCTTAACGCAGAGATAATCCCTCCTCCCACACCGGTTATATCGGAAAAATGGGTCGGATTGACCGCTTCCATGCCTTCCAAACGCCATTGCAGATACATCGGCGAATTGCCGCGTATCGAAATACCGTTATTGCTCAACCCTCCCGATACGCCTGCAAAAGCCGTCACCAAACGTGCCGGATCGTCTAATGCGCCGGCGTAACGGCTCGCTTCCTCCACACTGAGCATACGGGCGCTTGCCAATACCATCGGATTCAATGGCGCCTCTTTGTTCACGGTCGGACGTACCGTCACTTCACCCAATACATGAACATTCTCACGCATGGTGATTTCAATAAAAACTTCTTTCCCCGAAGTGACCCTGATTTCCCTGAACACTGCCGGTTCGTATCCGATGTAACTACATTGAATATCATACCGCCCGACAGGCAGGTTTTTCAGATCGAATTGTCCGTTTGCATCAGAAATGGTTCCGATCATGGGGTTCGATTGAAGTACGGTGATTGTAACAGCCGGTAATGTTTGCCCGGAAGCAACATCAAAAACTGTCCCCCGTATGTTTCCCGAAGGCTGCGCCTTTAAAAGAGAAACCGGATGCATCACTGTCGCACACGCTAAAATCATAAAAATCTTTTTCATTCGTTATTCTATTTGTATTACTGTGTGGTCTTATTGCCCACACACTCTATAAACGAATAACCCTGATTTTACCCTGAGTCGTTCAGGCTACAATTATTCCTGTTGTTGTAATCAAATAAAAAAACCATACCCAAAATAAATCTTTTAATGCGACACGAAGTATTTTCAGCGCATGAGAGATATGTGTTTCGACCGTTTTCACGGAAATCCCCATCCTGCCGGCTATTTCTTTGTATTTCAACCCGTCATAACGGCTGTATTCAAACACCTTGCGGCATTGTCCGGGCAGGTTGTCGATCGCTTTTTCGACCAACCGTTCGAGCGCTTCAATATCCATTAGTTCCGGATCGAACCGGCTGATGGCATGGTAGTTGAACGACGCTTCGTGAAAATGAGCCGTTTCCAAGCCGATCGTGTTTTGTTCTACTACCTGTCGATGACGCAGGAAGTCCATACATTGATTTTTGACCATGGTCAGCAGATAGGCTTGCAAGTTCATATCGGGTGGCAGCGCTTCCCATTTTTCCCAAAGTTTCAGAAAAACGTCTTGCAGGATGTTTTCCGCTTCAAACCGGTCGCCAACATACGCGTTGGCAAAGCGAAGCAACCGGGGATAAAAAGTCTCAAAAACCTTTTTAAAACCTTCTTGACCGTTCGGAAAAAATATACCTTTTGTTCTCAAAATGAAGATTATTTATATCTTTACCGTTAATAAAAAGGAGATTGAGTTGCTCATGTAAGTATGGTTATCGCATACAAATATAGATGTTTTTTTGTTAATGAAAAATAAATATTCGACAAATCCGGCAAAAACCGACAATCCGGGTTGGGACAAAGACGGAGTTGATCATTTCATATAATCATATGGGATACCTTTTATGCTAAAAACAATTTCAAATCTTCATCCACCGTATCAATCCCAGCAATTCCAAAATTTTCAACCAATAATTTAACAACATTGGGCGATAAAAAAGCGGGAAGCGTAGTTCCCAAATGAATGTTTTTTACACCCAACGACAAAAGCGCCAACAGAACGATAACCGCTTTTTGTTCGTACCATCCGATATTATAAGCAATGGGCAGGTCGTTGATATCGTTGAGTTGGAATAGTTCTTTAAGTTTTAAAGCGATGACCACCAATGAATAACTATCGTTGCATTGTCCGGCGTCCAACACACGGGGTATGCCGCCGATATCGCCCAACGGCAATTTGTTGTAACGATACTTGGCACAGCCTGCCGTGAGGATAACCGTATCTTTGGGTAGTTTTTCCGCAAATTCGGTGTAGTATGCTCTGTTTTTCATCCGCCCGTCGCAACCTGCCATAACGAAAAACTTACGTATAGCGCCCGATTTGACGGCATCCACCACTTTATCTGCAACAGCAAATACCTGATTATGAGCAAATCCACCTGTTATTTCGCCGGTTTCAATCGCGACAGGGGCTTTGCAACGTTTGGCATGTTCTATAATTCGGGAAAAATCTTTCGGCTCGTTGTTAATCCGGTTTCCGATATGCGGAAAACCGGCAAACCCTGTCGAACCGGTGGTATAAACCCTGTCTGAATAGGTTGCATTGGAACGGGGAGGAACAAGGCAGTTGGTCGTAAAGAGGATGGGGCCGTTAAATGTCTCAAATTCTTCTGTTTGTTGCCACCATGCGTTGCCATAATTTCCTGCCAGATGGCTGAATCTTTTTAATCCGGGATAATAGTGTGCGGGAAGCATCTCTCCATGTGTATACACATCGACGCCTGTGCCTTCCGTTTGTTCCAATAATTCCTGTAAGTCGCGCAGGTCGTGTCCGGAGATTAATATGGCGGGATGATTCCGTACGCCGATTTTTACGCCGGTTACTTGTGGATGACCATAGGTCGATGTATTGGCCTTGTCCAACAAAGCCATCACTTTGACGCCGTGGCTTCCACATTTGAGTACCCAACCGGTGAGTTCGTCGACCGACAGGCTATCATCTTTCGCGGCGACCAATCCTTCTTGCATAAATGCGTAGATTTCAACATCTTCAAATCCTAATTCCGCAGCGTGAACAGCGTAGGCAGCCAATCCTTTGATGCCATAAGTCAATAGTTCGCGCAACGAACGGACATCTTCGTCCGGTGTAGAAAGAATACCGACCTGCTTCGCTTTCTCTTCCATTTCTTCGAGCGTCGAGGCTTTCCATGACAGGCAATTACAATCGTTTGGCCATTCTGTTTCACCCACTTCAACCAGCCTGTCTTTGACTTTTTCGCGGATACGAAACGCTTCTTCAATTTTATTGACAAAACGCTGTTTGTCGAAATTGACATTGGTAATGGTCATGAAAAGACCCTCCATAATAAAAACATTGACTTCAGGCATTTCCCCGCCCTTTTCGCGCAAGCGAACGGTCAGTTTCGAGATCCCTTTCATCAGGTAAATCAGCAAATCCTGCAGATTCGCTACATCGCCGGTTTTTCCACAAACCCCTTTTACTGTACAGCCTTTACCCATAGCCGTTTCTTGACATTGATAACAAAACATTTTTTTTACTTTTTTAAATTAGACCATTATTTTTAAACCTATCCGGTTGAAAATTTCTGCAAACATAGAAATATCCAAACAAAAGGAATGTAACATTTGTTACAATGATATAAATAAATTGATTACTTTTACGACTCAAACCATGGCGTATGGATTTTAACAATCTGTTTTTAAACCCGATTTGCAGAAACATTCCTGTCAAAGAGCGGGAATCATTTCTTAATATGTTGAATTACAACACAAAGATTTTCAACAAAGGAGAATGGATCGCGCAACAAGGCGCAGCAGTTACCGCCTTATACATCCTGAACAAAGGAAGCGTCAAGACCGAAATGATATCCGAGTCGGGAACGGTTTTGAGTATCGAAACCATTCATGCGCCCAATCCTTTGGCGGCAGCGTTTTTGTTTGCCGAAAACAATACCTTTCCTGTGGATGTCGTTGCACTCGAATCTTGCGAAATCATTTTCATCACGAAAGAATCAGTCGTACAACTACTTGCCTGTAATGAGAAATTCCTTCAGGGCTTTATGACCTTCAATTCGAATCGCGCCCATTTCCTGTCCGAACGGTTAAAATTCCTTTCAATCAAAACCATCAAAGGGAAATTGGCACAATACATACTGACAAGAACCCACACAATTGAATTCACTTTGGGTATGAACCAAACAGCCTTAGCAGATTATTTCGGCGTTGCACGCCCGTCACTTTCCCGAAGCCTTTCCGAAATGGTACACGACGGAATAATCACCCTGAAAGGGAAAAACGGGAAAATTCTCAATCTGATGAAATTGAAAGAATTGATCGTGCAATGATCTATACTTATCTCTTTTCATACCGAGCGACAGATCTCTATATGATACTCCGGAAACAAGGAAAACAAACGACATTAACCGTGTTGAATGTCAATGGCGAAACGCTGTTGGCATTGAATCTGTAACGAAATTATAGCGCCATTTCTTTCAGGATTTTCTCCGTTACACCGCTATTCTGCCTTACATAATCCGCTATAATACTTCCTGTCTTTTGTCGCAATGCCTGATCTGAAATGAATTGGTCGATCAGTGACTTGAATTCATCTTGATGGGTTATGGAAAAACCGCCGCCTATTGATATCAATTCTCTTGCCTCTCTGAATTTTTGATAGTTTGGTCCGAATAAAACGGGAATGCTATATACAGCTGCTTCCAAGGTATTATGTATACCTTTGCCGAATCCGCCTCCGATATAAGCGATTTGTGCGTAACGGTAGATAGACGAAAGCAACCCGAAACTGTCAATGATCAGGCAATCCTTACCGATAATGGTTTGTTCGTTTGCTTCCGATAAACGGATGGAGGGACGTTTCAATTTGGATTCGATATGTATCAAATGCTCGCGATGAATCTCATGCGGGGCAATAATTAGTTTCAAATCAGGATTTTCGTTAAAATAAGGAAGAATAATATCTTCATCCTGTGGCCAGGAACTACCTGCAACAAGGACTTGTTGCCGGCCTTTGCCAATAAACTGTTCTACCAGCGGAATTGGAAGTGCCTGACGTTGAATCTCTAAGACGCGATCAAACCGGGTATCTCCGCAAACACTCACATGGGTTATCCCACATTCGGCTAATAAGCGGGCTGATGCATCATCCTGCACAAACAAACGGCTAAAACACCTCAACGCCCGTCTATACCACATCCCATAATCCCTGAAAAAGAGTTGACCCGGGCGAAAAATTCCGGAAACAAGATAAGTCGGAATATTGCGGCGGTTCAATTCAGCTAAGTAATTATACCAGAACTCATTTTTGACAAAAACAGCCATCGAAGGATTGACCAGATGAAGAAATTTCCGTACTTTGTAAAGGGTGTCAAAGGGAAGATAGCAGATCACATCCGCTCCTTTATAATCTTTGCGAACTTTATACCCGGAGGGTGAAAAAAAGGTGAGGAGTATTTTATAATGGGGGTATCTCTCCCGAATTGCTTCTATCAGGGGGCGTCCCTGTTCAAATTCGCCTAACGAAGCAGTATGAAACCAGATATATTTCGCTTGACGGTCTATTTGATCGCGTAAAATACCATTAGTACGCCATTGGCCAATACGGGTAATACGCGCTTTTGTATTGAAAAAAGACGCAATTTCAATAAAAAGTGCGTACAAATGCAATGCAACCGTGTAAAATACTCTCATCGTTAACCAAGTACATCTATTGCCCGCCTGATTCTCCGGATTGTTTCTTCTTTTCCAATGGCTTCTGTGATTTGAAATATCTGAGGGCCAATTCCTTCGCCAACCAAAGCCAGACGGACTGCATTCATGATATGACCCAGATGGTATCCTTTTTGACTGATCCATGCTTTCACATATTCTTCAGTGCCTTCCACATCGAACGGTTCGCGTTCGCGAAGAATCTCAATCAATCCGGACAGATGCAATGCGCTATCTTCTTTCCATCGTTTCGCGCGTGTTTTTTCATCATATTCTGCCGGAGCGACAAAGAAATAATACGTTTGCCCCCAAAGATCGGGGATTAGATTCACACGTTCTTTCATCATACCGACAATCTTTTCCACAAATTCAAGATCAACATTTACACCGTGGCTCTCCAAAACGGGCATGAACTGTGAGGCGATATCGCGGTTGTCGCACTTCTGAATATATTGATGATTAAACCATTTCCCTTTCTCAAAATCAAACTTTGCACCACTTTTACTGCAATGATTCAGATCGAAACCGTCAATCAACTCCTGCATCGACATCAATTCGCGGTTATCGCCCGGATTCCAACCCAATAAAGCGAGAAAATTGACTACCGCCTCCGGTAAATAGCCGCTTTCGCGGTATCCGGTAGAAATATCACCACTTTTCGGGTCGCGCCATTCCAAGGGAAAAACAGGAAATCCCAGACGGTCGCCATCGCGTTTACTTAATTTTCCGCCCCCTTCGGGTTTTAATAACAATGGAAGATGGGCAAAAGCAGGCATGGAGTCAATCCATCCCAAACTGCGGTACAATAACACATGCAACGGCGCACTCGGCAACCATTCCTCGCCGCGGATGACATGAGTCACCTTCATCAAATGATCATCAACCACATTGGCAAGATGATAGGTCGGCAATTGATCCGCCGATTTATACAAAACCTTGTCGTCTAATATGGAAGAGTTGATCACCACCTCGCCGCGAATCAAATCATGAACGACAATGTCTTCATGCGGCTCAATCTTCAAACGTACGACATAGCGATGACCGTCATCTATCAACGACCTGACTTCATGCGCAGGAAGAGATAGTGAATTACGCATTTGCATCCGTGTGGAGGCATCGTATTGAAAATTGGGTATCACATTGCGTTTAGCCTCCAATTCTTCGGGAGTATCCAAAGCGATATATGCCAAACCGGAATCCAATAACCTGTCGACATGTATTTTATATATCTCCTTCCGTTCACTTTGGCGATAAGGGACATGTTCTCCGCCCAACCCGACACCTTCGTCGAAAGGGATGCCCAACCATCGGAATGATTCAATGATATAGGCTTCGGATCCGGGAACAAAGCGTTGCGAATCGGTATCTTCAATGCGCAGAATCAGTTGGCCGCCTTGTTGTTTGGCAAATAAATAATTATACAATGCCGTCCGGACGCCGCCTATGTGTAATGGCCCGGTCGGGCTGGGTGCAAAACGTACTCTTACCATAATATGAAAGAATTATCACGCAAAAGTAATGCTTTTTTTTGCATCTTTATATTTTTTGCGTACATTTCGCCCTTAAAAGAAATGATCATCGTATGAAGTCGAGAAATACAATTATTCAACCAATTATTTATTTTGTCTTTACGGCAATTCTGATTGCTTATTTCTTTCCTCGGGAAGTGAAATTCAGGTATCAGTTTTTTGAAGGCAAACCCTGGCAGTACGATCTGCTAACAGCGCCCGGCGATTTCCCGATCTATAAAACCGAAGAAGAGGTGAAAGCTGAAAAGGACAGTGTGATACAAAATTTCATTCCTTATTATCAGATGAATCCGGAGGTGAAAAGGACTCAACTTGAAAAGCTCCGGTCTGACTTTCAGGCACATCTTTTTCCCCGTCAGGTGAATCAGAACTATCTGTTTTATATCGAAAGCCAATTGGTGAAATTTTTTGACAAGGGCATACTCACCACCATCGAACTCGATCTCCTGACAAAGGAGAAGCCCGGTCGTATTTATACGGTAATCAACAGCTTATCCGAGATTAAACAAATCAAGGAGTTATATACCGTAAAATCTGCTTACGAAGCAATGCTCAACGAAGCGCCCGGAAATCTCGATAAAACGAACTTAACTTCGTGCAATTTAAATAATTACTTGGCTGAAAACATCTCTTACGACGAGAATATTTCTCAAAAAATGCTGAATGAACTGTTGCAAAATGTTTCGCTTTCGAAAGGTATGGTGCAAGCCGGCGAACGAATTATCGATCGTGGGGAAGTGATCGACGGAAGAACATTTGGCATGCTCCGTTCGCTGAAAGTCGTACACGAAGCCAGATCGGGCGGCAGCCAACGCCAGGGAATTATCCGGCTGGGACAATTGATATTGATTATCGGCATCCTGTTTTGCTGTGCATTTTATTTGGCAACCTTTCGCCCGGATGTTTTTTACAGGAGACGCAATATTATTTTTATTTTATTATGTATCATTGTTTTTTGCATTCTCGCCGAGATGTCGGCAAAATACAATTTCAGCATTTACATCATTCCGTTTGCCATCTTGCCGATTGTTGTACGTACTTTTTTTGATTCCCATACAGCCTTGTTTACACATCTGATTGCGATTTTACTTTCTTCATTGGTAACGCCTTTCCCACATGAGTTTTTGATCATGCAAATCATCTCGGGCATTATCGTCATTTTCACGTTAAAGGAACTTTCGCAACGGTCGCAGTTGATACGGTGTGCATTCTTTGTTTTTCTTTCGTATGCGCTGATTTATTTAAGCCTTGCTTTGTATCAGGAAGGCGATATGAATAAAATCAATTGGACGGTCATGATCTATTTTGGCATTAATTTTATATTGCTAATGTTCTCGTATATATTAATTTATATCTTCGAAAAGACATTTGGGTTTATTTCTACCATCACATTAGTCGAACTTTCGAATATCAATGCCCCTCTTTTGAAAAAACTGTCGGAGACATGTCCGGGAACTTTTCAACACTCCATGCAGGTTTCGACGCTTGCCTTTGAAGCCGGCGCTCAGGTAGGCGCCAATACCCAACTGATTCGTACGGGAGCTTTATACCACGACATTGGCAAATTGTCAAACCCGGCTTTCTTCACCGAAAACCAAAAAGGCACAATCAACCCGCATGATAAATTAACCTTTGAAGAAAGCGCACAAATCATTACAAACCACGTCAGTGAAGGCATAAAATTAGCCGAAAAGGCTTCCATCCCCCAAGCAATTATCGACTTTATCCGTACACATCACGGAACCGGAAAAGCATTGTATTTTTATAATTCGTTTAAGAATGCCTTTCCGGATCAACCGATTCATGAAGAGGCGTTTACCTATCCCGGACCGAACCCTTTTTCGAAAGAGACTGCGATTTTAATGTTAGCCGATGCCGTCGAAGCGACATCACGAAGTTTAGCAGAATATACTGACGAGACCATCAAGGACTTAGTCAACAGGATCATCGACAGGCAGATTTCTCTTGGACTTTTACAAAACACACCGCTCACTTTCAACGATATCGGAATGATCAAAGCATCATTTATTGACAAACTTAAGACCATGTATCATACAAGGATTAATTATCCCGATTTGAAATAATTTTAGATGCACTCAAAGATTATCCATTAAAAAAAACGACATTTTGGTATAGAGATGCAAGCGTGTATTTCCGCCCGAAATACCATGGTCGCGATCCCGGTAGATATGCATATCGAATTGCTTTCCGGCTTGTACCAAAGCTTCCGCATAATCCAAACTCTGCTTGAAATGCACATTATCATCAGCCGTTCCGTGAATCAACAGGAGCTTACCTTGCAGGTTTTTGGCTAACTGAATGGGCGATGTGGTGTTATAGCCATTGGCGTTTTCCTGCGGCGTTCGCATAAACCGTTCGGTATAAACCGTATCGTAATAACGCCAGTCGGTTACGGACGCTACGGCTATGCCGGCTTTAAATGTACCGTTGCCCATGCTCATAGACATCAAGGTCGAATAACCGCCAAAACTCCATCCCCAAATGCCCAAGCGTTTCCCGTCAATATAAGCGAATTGGGTTAACGCCTGAGCGGCCTCGACCAAGTCTTTGGCTTCCAATTCGCCCATTTTGAGATAGGTACATTTCCGAAATTCTTCACCACGCGCTCCGGTGCCCCGTCCGTCCACACCGACACAGATAATCCCGTTTGTCGCCAGATACTGCTCCCACCCTACCTCAAAACGGTCTGTCACAGATTGTGAATTGGGGCCGCTATACTGAAAAATCATCACCGGATATTTTTTTGACGCATCGAAATTGGCAGGTTTCACAATCCATGCGTTTAATTCGTAGCCGGATGCTGTCTGTAGCTTTAAAAATTCTTTGTCTTTATAGGCAAAACCGCCAAGTGTGGTTTTCAATGCGGCATTATCCTGAAGCGTTCGAAGCGTTTTGCCTGTTTTGGTTTCGCATAGCGAGATGTTTAAAGGCGTATTTACATTGGTAAACCGGTTGATGTAGTACGCATAATTGGCGCTGAATGTAGCGCTGTTAGTTCCGGTTTCTGTCGAAAGGCGCGTTTTAATCCCTTTGCCGTCTACTTTATAAACCGACCTGCGCAGGGGGCTTTCTTCTGCCGACTCGTAATATACCGTATTGGTTGCCTCATCAAGTCCAATCAAATTCGTAACATCCCAATTTCCTTGCGTCACCCGGCGTTGCTGTACCCCCGTCGACGTATACTGGTATATATGGGCATAGCCGTCTTTTTCACTCACATACAGGAAACTGTTCTTGGCAAATTGTAAAGCATTGATCCAGTCGGAATCGACGTATCGCTTGTTCTCATCTTTTAAAATCAAACGCGATACACCACTTTTCGGATTTACATAATACAGATTGAATATACTGTGATGACGGTTTAAAGTCATTACAGCCAATTGCTCCGGATCGAAAGTGAAAGCGATACGGGGTATATAGCCATCTTTGTCCACCGGTACGTTCAACAACTTGGTGTCTCTTGTTTCAATACAATACGAGTGAAGCGAAATGACAGAATTCGGATATCCGGCTTTTGGATATTTAAAATTATAATATTCAGGATATAAACCATCGCCGTAGATTTGCATGGTATATTCGGGCACTTGTGTCTCATCGAAACGGACATAAGCCAAATATTCGCTGTCGGACGACCACGACATCAGGTTCGTAACGGAAAATTCTTCTTCATAGACCCAATCCGTCGCTCCATAAATGATTTGATTGGGCGCACCGTCTTTGGTCACCTGTATCTCGGTATCGAAATCAAACTTCTTGAGCCATATATTATTTTCTATTACGTAAGCGCACATCCTGCCATCGGGCGAAAAAGTAGGGATCATTACTTTCTTTCCTGTTTCTGTCAGTGGTTTGACCATATTCCTGCGCACGTCATAATCAAAAGTTTCCGTCTTGAACGAACGGCGATAGATCGATTCGCGCCCTCGCAGGATCAACATCCGGAATCCGGTCGAGCTGATCATATAATCATCGAACGTCTCAAAAGTACAATCACGCGCAGTCCGTGCATTAAACAAAGTATCTACCGGATTCCCTGTCCTGTAGGCATATCTGACTACCATGTTGCGTTCGCGATTCATTTGGGTATAGTGCTCCCCGTCGGGCATCGAACGCAGTTCGCCCACACCCGTCTCCTGACGGAACGTTCCGCCCACCACATCCGTTAACTCAATTCGTTTATTGCCTTGCTGGGCGAATATACTGCTGATAAACAGCATAAATACGATAAATACAACTGTTTTTTTCATCTGATTATCTTTGTAATTTTAATACAAAGTAACCCATTTTTTTTGGAAAAGACAATGTTTGTGAAAAAATTTATTATTTTTGTCCAAATAATTCCAAGACAATGAAATCAGACATTAAAGAACATCAAGAACCCGGGAAACAATACAGTGAGCCGGAATGTCCAACCCACGCAATTGCTGAACCTTCCATTGCATACAGTAAACAACGATATTCCTATGCCGATTACTTAACGTGGACAGATGATCATCAGATACGGGAAATTATTGACGGGATTGTATACTCTTTTTCTGCGCCTGTTCTAAAACATGCCCAGGCGACTGCAGCATTATTTGGAAGAACTTGGTCGCATATTGCAAATAGAAAAGCAAAATGTAAGATTTATACCGCTCCTTTCGATGTGCGTTTGCCGAAAAACGGAGAGACTGCTGACGATAAGATATATAATGTAGTACAACCGGATATATGCGTCATTTGCGACCCATCCAAATTAGATGAAAAAGGTTGCCTCGGCGCACCGGATCTGATCGTTGAAGTTATTTCTCCCAGTACCGGTAAAAAGGACTTGGATTATAAATTTCATCTTTACGAGAAGTCGGGAGTGAATGAATACTGGGTTGTATATCCTAACGATAAGGCCGTTACTGTGTACTTGTTGCAAAAGAGCGGTCAATATGACGACGGAACAACCTACGAGGTTGTTTATGGAACCACAAAAGTTCCCGTTCAAACCCTTGAAGGTCTGATTATTGATTTGGAAGAATTATTTGAAGATTGAATACGAGAGGGTGTGGCCAAAGATGATAATTGGCTATAACGATGTTTTTTATCGAGTTATAGCCAATTATAAATAGGCGATTCATTTTACAAATATATCATCAACAGTCACTTCCGACTGAATCTTTTCCCAATGGAAACGACAAAACCTTATTGCGATTACGGCGAGTACCTTAAAAAGCGTTTTCCTTTCAAGGTGCAAAAGATTTCGATCAACGCCGGGTTTACATGTCCGAACAGGGACGGTACGATAGGTACAGAAGGATGCTCGTATTGTAATAATCAGACATTTAATCCATCGTATTGCCGGCCCGAATCAAGTATTTCCGATCAATTACGGGAAGGGATTCGTTTTTTTTCGCACAAATACCCGGATATGAAATATTTAGCCTATTTTCAGGCTTATACCAATACGTATGCCCCCTTAGATACCTTGAAACAAAAATACGAAGAAGCTTTGTCTTTTCCGCAAGTTGCCGGGCTTGTAATCGGCACACGGCCTGATTGCATGCCGGAAGATCTGTTGGATTATCTATCCGGATTGGCACAAACTGTTTATGTTCAAATTGAATATGGCATAGAAAGTATGTCGGATGTTACCCTTCTGCGTATCAATCGCGGGCATACGGTACAGCAATCCATCGATGCAATCCGCCGCACTTCCGAACGGGGGATCTCTGTCGGAGCGCACCTGATTTTGGGATTACCCGGTGAAAGCCGCGAACAAATCCTGTCGCATGCCGGACAGATATCAGTATTGCCAATCGACATACTTAAAATCCATCAACTGCAAATCGTCCGTCATACAGCGATGGAACAAGAATTTTTAGCCCATCCCGAACGGTTCCGTCTATACACTCCCTCCGAATTTGCCGCGTTGGTGGTTGATTTTTTAGAACGGCTGAATCCACACATTGCCATCGACCGGTTTATCTCCCAATCACCCAAAGAATTACTGATAGCCCCCGACTGGGGACTTAAAAACTTCGAATTTACAGCGCTTGTGAATAAGGAGTTTGAACGACGCCGGTTATGATTGACAGAGGCGCTAACCCCTCAAAACGGATATCCCACGGCAAGGTGGAAACCCACGCGGGAGGTGTTGAAATAGCCATTCCGTCCTGTATCGTAGGGTAGGTGCAAACCGACGCCAACGTCGAGGCGAAGGATTAAAACATCTAAATTATAACGGATTCCGCCGCCTGTACCCGTGACAATATCATTTAAGAGGTGTTTGAGTTTGATTGTACCGCCGGGGCGGCTTTTATCTTCGCGAAGCAACCATACATTGCCGGCATCGATAAAAAGGGCGCCTTCGAGATCGCCGATCAAACTGAAACGGTATTCGAGGTTTGCTTCAAATTTCAGGTCGCCGGTATGATCGAAATACAAAGTATTGTCGGCATTTGGATGAAACCGCCCGGGGCCAAGCGTCCGAATCGAAAAGGCGCGGATACTGTTGGCTCCTCCCGCATAAAACTGTTCACTATAAGGCGCAATCGTCGAATTGCCGTAACTGAAGATGACTCCGCCGCCAATGCGCGAAACCAAACGGTGGTTTCGATTCAACACCCGGTTATAGCGCAATTCGGTCGTAATCTTCAGAAATTGGGAGAAAGGAATGCCAAGGATTTTTTTCTTTTCATCCAATCTTTTTCCGGCAAGCGCCGAAAGGAGTGCAACCGTATTTCCCGCTTCGGTGACCGAAAACTGCCACCAGGTCATGTGGCGACCTTTTCGTACCACGGAGTTATCCAAAGTATAAGCATAACTGATTGCCGGTATGAGCTGGTCGTTCAAACTCTGAAATAAAGCGGGATTTTGAGCGATTAATTGCTTAAATTGATCGGTGGTTCTTTCCAGGCGTGTGTACGTCAGGCGGAAAGGTGTAAAAGCGTGATGCCGGATCGGTTTGGGCAGAAAATCATACGTCAGGTTTGCGCCAAATGATGACATGCGAAAAAATTCGGCACGGTTCAAGCGATTGGCATAAGCCTGAACAGTGGTTGAAGCCGGAAAATCATATTCGCGCTTAAAAAATTCAGGCAATAAGACACGGGGGAAATTAAATGTCCCAATCACACCGTATTCGTAATTATCTAAAAGCGAATGGTCTGCATTTCTTTGCTTTCCAAACAACCATTCGTATGTACCGTTTATACTGAGACCGAACGATTCGCCACCTCCGAATATATTGTTTCGCGTCAGCGAAAAGACAGCGCCCGGTCCAAGCCTTTGGTTACTGTTGGCCGTGAAATTCACTTCCAACTCACCGTTATACGGCAGGTCGTATGTTGCATTTATGCTGACATCCAATATATCGCATTGGCTTGATGTATCACGTGGCGCATAAAGCATCTCAGAATAACGGAAGATATTCAGACGGCTTAATCCTGATTGAGTTTGCGTTTGTTTCGTTTGCGAATACACATCTCCGGGTTTGAATTTGAGCTGGTTGTAAAGGATATGCGGTCGTAGGCGCAGTTTCTTTTCATAATAAATGGTCATGACTTCGTGTCGAACCGAATCGACAGGTTGTTCGTTCGAATACCCAAACAGGTTGACCGATAGATTGCCGATTTTCCATGGGCGGACGGATTGCTGCGGAAGCCCCTGTCCCAAACTGACCCGCAGGCTGACCTGCTTGGGTGAAATGGTGCTGTCGGCCTGATAAATAATGTATTCCGGACGGAAATAAAAGTATCCGTTATCGCGCATCCACGAAGCGATCCGATGCCGCTCGGCTTCGAGGCGGAGTACATTAAACCGGTCGCCTTCACGCAATAATCCGGATGCTTTGTCAAGTACAAGAAGCGTATCAATCCGGCGCTGCAGACGGCGGTACTCTATTGAGTCGTACGTGAAAGGTTCGTTCATGGTCAATTGATACATGACTTTTGCTTTGGTCGAATCTTTTTTGTCTGGGATGATTTCGTAAACTGCTGTTCCATCGAAATAGCCGTGTTCGCGCAACAGATTTCGGGCAATATGTGTCCTGACTTCGGGATTGACGGACGAAATAAGCACAGGCTTTGAAGCAAAAAGCCTGTAAATCAACTTTCCTAATCCCTTCTGTTTGTTTACAAAGGCATTGTGAACCCATAGCCCCATTGGAAAAGGTATGCGGGTGGTTGAACTTCCGAACAATGCGTTATTGGGCGGAAATGACAGGGCGGCTTCGATTTCGGACATGAACTCGTCGCCGCTTTCCGATTTGTCTTCGTCAGTCACTTCTATTTTATGAATACCTGTATATAGTTTTTCTCCGGCAGGCAGGTGGCGGGTGGTGGAGCAGGAGAGAAAGAAGCCGGCAACAAGAATCAGAATTGACAATTGAATAAAGCGGGTAATATATGTTTTTTCTTTCATCATGAGAATCATATCAATCATAGTTCCGACTTTTTCCTGCCAAATAAGAACAAATCTCCTAATCGCCTGATTTTCTTTCGAAAAACAATTCCTCCTCCGTATTTTGTGATTTCGCCTTCCAACAGACTTTCATATTGCCTTTTATAAAAAAGTTTGGCAAAGCGGTTTCCTCCCGGATCAAGCCGGTATTCGATCGTTGCATCATTGATAAAAGTATTGTTATCGTTCGGGATATCTCCTGTCAAAACGTTTCCGCCGAGTACCACATTAAGCCGGTCATTATAAAACCGTTTCGAAAAGCGGAATGAATAATTGGTGCCTTCCATACCCATCCGGTCATAATTATCCATCCCGAAATCAAAATCTACGCCTTTCAACAGATCTCCGGTAATTTGATTGATTTCTGTCTGAATGAAACTGTTAAGGGCGGTACCCATATCGAACTTGATCTTTCCGGACTTATCCTCATCGAGATATAGCCCTGTAAGTAATAGGCCTATAGCCCGTTTGCTCCGTTCTTCGGGGCCTAATGCTGTTAATTGGTTTTGCAGTGTCGCATCGTCTATCGCATCCAAAGTAAATTGAAGGGTCAAATTTTCCATCCGCTGTTTCAGTTCGATTCCTGCATCAAAATTGACACTTCGCGACGATTGTCCGTCTTCAACGCTGATATGGGTTCGAATACGCTCGGTTGCCTTCAAATTGAGGTATGGATCCATGATATCGCCTCTCCAGTCCAAATAACTATTGTCTCTGATTCTTAATGTTTTATTGGCAATGATCGGCATGTTGTATCTAATCAGTCCGCCGGAAAGGGCATAACGCCCTGTAAGAACCATATCTTCTTGTGGTGTAAGATGATACGACAAATCTCCACCACCTTCCAATTCAATACGGTTAGTCCCTTCATCATCCAATTCGACGGATATTTTAACGGTCGGATCAATCCGGATTGCCATTAACAAATCCAATCCTTCGACCATCCCGGATTCGCCTCGAAACATTCTTTCTCCGGTAATCGTTCTTTGTCGTGGGATTGTGTCTCTAAAATACGTAAATGTCACCAAATTAGCCATCCGGTCATTGACAGCCAACGGCGATTCTTTCATGATCAACGTCATGTTGGTATTACCCAACAAATTCAAATTCCCACGCATCACCGGCGAATTAATTGGTCCTTTTGCCGTAAAATCGCGTAAATTGACAAACATCCTTCCATATACAATATTATCTGCATTCTTCCTTGAATCAAATAGTTGCATATTGTTTGCCGACATACGCAAATCGGCTGTGCTTTTGACCGGATTACTTACATCCAGACGGATTGTTCCATCGACTGTCAGCGGATTATTTCCCACCGCATAAATCCCGTATCTGTCAAACCGTATCGTATTGTCTTTGATTTCAACGTTTTTCGTATCGATACGAAATGAGCTGCCGGTGGCTGTACTGAAAATCGATGTTGAATCGGCTTTCATGTATCCGTTGAGTAAGGGTTGTTCGGATGTGCCCGACACGGTTAATCTGCTCTGAAGCGTACCTTTCAAGCGTGCGATACCGGTCAGGAAGGGATTCAATGTCGACAAAGCAAAATCATTAATATCAAATGATCCGTCAAGGCGATTGTTTCTGCGTGGCTGATAATGTGCATAAAGCGTAGAGATCGCGTTCTGGTTATGGAATAAGTTTATATCCAATCGGTGCTCTTCATTTTCGAGTGGTAAATAGATGCCATTTAAAAGAAGTTCGCCGACTTTTTCGCCTTCATAGACTAAATTGTTGATATTCGCATCGGCAACAATCATAAACGTGTTTTCTTCAGGAACATAACGTACCGACATGTCCGCTTTTCCCTGCATTGAGGGTATTTGCAGGTAGTTTTTGGAAATACGGCTTAAGTCAATCGCATTGATTTCGGCCAATAATTCCGTCATTTTTCCATCTTCTTCTTCCGAATGAAGCCAAACCGAGGAGTTTTCGATGCCTGTAAATCGTAAATCAGCCGATATGTCTTTCCGGTTTTTTATGTAGACATAATTGTTTTCGTTCACACGAAAGGGTTGGAAAGCAAGAATCGGATTTTCGGGAAAGACATGGAAGTTAACGCCATCCTGCTGTTTGTCGGCACGAAGGCCAAATAAGAAACCATGTTCGCCGCGCTCGTTCAGGTATTTGATTTCCATGTCGCCTCCTCCATACCACACGCCTCCTCTCAATCCTGCCTTATAGGGTTCTTGTCTGCGAAATCTTTTTTTAACAACATCCAGGGCGTATTTGATCCCCATTGTATCCTGATGAACATCCAACCGGATGGTATCAATTCTCAAAGTATCTTTAATCAATGACAACAACATTCCATCCATTTTCAACCCGTTGCCGGGCGATGTGGAAGTATTGATAAAAAAACGGTCGAAGAATATATTATTGTCTTGCAGATAATTATACAGCGGATTGTCGTTTAGCGCTTCAATCCGCAGGTTCATTTCAGGATATAGAGGTCGAAGTTGTTGAAAGTCAATGAGTGAGTCATTTTTCATTTGTACCGACAATTCGTTGGCAATAACGGATATTTTTTGGGTAATGGTCTCTATGTCCGCTCCGCCCGTAAAAATGATTCCCAAATCACCTGCATATAACGAAATCCGGGTCGTATCTAAGTTCGCGTTGGCGTGAAAGATCAAAGCCTTTGGGCTTACAACCCTGTCTTGCAAGAACATATCCCAGTTCCCCAACGTAATGTCCAATTGATGCTGTTTTTGAAGATCCGAATCAAATTCGGAAAAAATCTGAAAAGCATTTGAGAAGGGTTGTTTCGTAACATTCATTCCATGCAGATCGAGAGAATCCATTTCGACAATCAACATGCCTGTCAATCTGTCCTTTTGCAAGTCAGCATCTAAAATCGCATTTCCTTTGATATACGGAAATACGCTGGTCACAGCGCTTTGTATTTTATGGTTTATCAGCGACCCATCGAACGATAGACCTGAAAACGGGAAATCCTTGTACAACATTTTCTCCACTTCGCCCGAAAACTTCAATCCGGTCTTATCTGAAAATAAATCCAACCCTTTGCCCCGGGTTTGAAACGAAGCAGTCAGCAACATGATGGAGTCGTGCGGCCAAAAATGAAATGGGACAATATCATCTGCCTTTAAATCAATGAAATATTCTTCATTGACCGGATTGTATTTCGCCAATAGTTTGATTTCGCCTTGCAACTCCGATAGCAATATATCTGCCTCAACCGTTCCTTCCTGCAATGCTGCCTGTGTATTGAGCCACAGCGTATCAGGCAGTGTAATACGCCCTTTATATTGAGACGGTATCAGTTCAAGCATTTTTTTCCCCTGAATCGAAGCCGTCAGATTCAATGTCGCCGAACGCAAAACACTGTCTGACGCCTCTTGTATCAAACCATTCGCATCTATCTGAAAAATACCGGGATATATGCATTGAAACCTGCTCAGATTCAGATGATTGAAATTGCCTTCCAACAGGCATGACAAGGATAATTTATGCTCCGGCGGTAGGCCGGCAATTGTATTCGACCCATTTCCCATTATCGCCGTTAAATCTCTTTTGTCCACAATGGCAGACAGTTGAGTATGCAAAAAACCCGACGGGTTTGCAGCTGGAGTTTCAGTGGGGATGATAAATTGTGCGGAAATAGATGAATACGGCGTTTTTACCTCAAAATCCGGAATGGTGATACGCTTATCATTCATTTGCAGACTGCCTGTCATCGAAGCGATTGCCAATCCCGATCGTTCGTCGGCCGAGAATGATTGGATAATCGCCTGCATTCCATCTTGTTGGTATAAGACAGCGTCGATACCGGCATTCAGATTGGTCAAAACGACATGATTTGGATCCAAACCTTTCATAACCGGTTGATTCCCCATATCATAACTTAGCGTTGCGCCGGCTAAGCGTAGCCGGTTTAATTGGTACCGTTCTTCGCGTAAATCAATGTTCCCTTCCGTCAAAGTTATATTTTCCACATACGCAGCGACTTGTATCGAATCGGCAGGCATTTGAACGGAAAAGGCAATTGTATTCAATTGAATTTCATTCAAAAGCAACTTCCAATTCATCGCTGTTTTGACGGTATCGGACGCCGGAAAAGAATCGAATCGAACAGACAGGTTTACATCCGAAAGATTCAACCGGTTTAAAATTGCTTCTTCGTCGACCCGGGAAATCGTTTCAACATCCCCTTCTAAAGAGCCGATTGTGCCTTGAACTTCGATACCTTCGATCAATATCCGCGAATGAATCCGCGCTTCTTCCAAATAAAACCGGCTTATGGATAATACTTTTTTAAGGAACGGAGCAGGGCGGATATTGATGTTCAGCGCTTTTACATAAGCAATTGTATCCTGTTTGAAATCTGCCACATACAAATCCCGTAAAGACAGATTGACCGGATATCTCAATCTGAAATCACCAATCCGAATATTCATTCCGGTCATCGGGGAGACATACTTCAATGTCTTCTGTACGGCATAACGCTGAACAAACGGGACATACAATAGAACGGCTGATAATAATACCAACGATACGAGTATTAAAACCGCCGATCCAATCCTTTTAATCCATTTTTTTATACGTTTGCCCTTCTCCATCCCGGTAATGTCATTGCGCGATCACATTGCCTAATATAGTTTTGATGCAAAGGTAATTATTTTCTGATTATTATAGCATATCCGGCTTCAGTCAGATATATAATGACCCCAAAAAGGTTCAAAATTTCATTTGCTGTCCGGCAATGAAGGTGGCTTTTACTGTTATTCCGGGAATATCTTGTTCTGCTGCCTTCATCACATCTTTGTCCAACACCACAAAGTCAGCCCATTTGCCCGGCTCAATCGACCCTTTTACGCCATCGTCGAAAGAGGCTTTGGCTGCCCAGATCGTCATCGCACGAAGTGCATCTTCGCGTGAGATGGCGTTCTCAGGTTGAAATCCGTTTGAAGGTAAAAAGTCTGTATTTTTTCTGCATACCGCCGCAAAAAAGGTATGGATGGGATTGACTTCTTCCACCGGAAAATCCGTACCGAAAGGAAGCCAGCCAAATTGTTCTTTTAACTCGCGGTACGCGTATGCTCCTTGTAACCTGTCGCCTACTCGGTCGATTGCCCAAAACATATCGGAAGTGGCGTGTGTGGGTTGTACGGAAGGAACGATGGAATATTTTTTGAAAAGGGCAAAATCTTCCGGTGCAACTATCTGGGCATGCTCGATACGCCAGCGTAAATCATTCTCTCCCTTGAGAAACCGGGCGTATAGTTCTATGGTAGAGCGGTTGGCGGCATCGCCAATGCAATGTGTCGCGACCTGTAATCCGGCATCGTAAGCCTTTTGGCAATAATCTATAAATTGCTTGTCGGTGATGACACGAATTCCGGTAGTGGTTGGGTCGTCGGAATAGGGCGATATCATCCATGCACCGCGCGACCCCAATGCACCGTCCATGTATAGTTTGAGGCAGCTTACGGTAAGCCTATCGGTGCGGTATGGCGCTTTAAAGCGCTCAAAATTAGCATCCGAAGGTTCCATCCAGGCATCTATTCGCATGGATAAGCGTTCGGATTGATGCAGCGAATCCAAAAGTTGAATAACCGGTAATGACAGACCGGCATCACTCACCGAAGTAAGCCCGTATTGATTACACAACGCTTCAGCCCTTAATATCAGCGCAGTCAACTCCTCGGTACCGGGTTCCGGAACTTGACCCATCAATCGGTCGGCAGTGTTTTCCAAAAAGATTCCGGTGAAAACCCCATTTTTAACTTGCGCCTCTCCCGAAAGAATGGCCGGATCGTTTGTTTTAATTCCCGCCCTCCTGATTGCCTCTGCATTGGCAACAATCGCGTGACCGTCTACGCGTTTCAGGATAACAGGCGTGTTTGGATACAACCGGTTAAGCTCATTGTTGTCAGGAAAGCGTTTGTCTTCCCACAGATTTTGATCCCAGCCGGCTCCTACGATCCACTCTGAAGGATATGTGGCATGATGGGCGGCTACACGGTCAAGTATTTCCTTAAAAGAAGTCGATCCACGCAGGTTTACAAATTGCAGGCTATGGCCCAATCCAACAAAATGGCAGTGCGCATCATGGAAACCGGGATACAATGGCGCTCCCTGCATATCCAATTCATTGCCGGAAATATATCGTGAATGTATATCTTTTGTACTGCCTACAGCAACAAAGCGGCCATCCTTTACTGCAAAAGCTTCAGCTTGCGAAAAATGATCGTCAACGGTATAAATCTGTGCATTATAGACGATCAGGTCAACTTTGTCCTTAGCGCCGCAACCCGGCAATATAATCATTCCTCCAATGATTGCCATTATGCTTAATTGCTTTATCATTATGCCTAATTGATATAATTATTAATCCCGAGCAGGCTAATCAATTTATAAATCAACATTGCGAGCAAAGCGCTCACAGGGATGGTGAGAATCCATGCCCATAAGATATTGATGGTGACCCCCCAGCGGACGGCTGTCAGTCTTTTCACAGCTCCAACCCCCATAATCGCTCCTGAAATCGTATGTGTAGTGCTCACCGGAATTTTTAATGCTTCCATCAGATATAAGGTCATTGCGCCTGCAGTCTCAGCAGCAACACCTTCGATAGGCGTAACACGCGTGATCCTTGTTCCCATTGTTTTCACAATTCTCCAACCACCCGACATCGTACCAAGCGCTATGGCAGCATGACAAGAAAAAGCAACCCATTCAGGTACATGCAATTGTCCATCATAGAAGATGGGAAAATGACCTATTCCCTGATTGTGGGCAACAATTAATGCCGCGCCAATAATTCCCATTACTTTTTGTGCGTCATTCAATCCGTGTCCGATACTGAACAGGGCGGAAGAAAGCAATTGCAAACGATTGAAAACAGTTCGCATTTTGTGTGGATTCTTCCTTTTGCTCAAGTGAAGGATAGCAGTTGTTATGATTACAGAAAATATCATCCCGATTAGCGGCGCTAAAAAAATAAAAGAAGCAATTTTGAGAACGACCGACCCCTTAATTGCTTGAAATCCTGCCGCCATGATTGCTGCTCCCGCAAATCCGCCGATAAGCGTGTGCGACGAAGATGAAGGAATACCCCACCACCAGGTAAGCAAGTTCCAGATGATAGCCGCTATGACACCGGATAAAATGACAGGCAAATTAATGTATTCTGTGATCACCGTTTTAGAAACGGTATCGGCAACTCCGAAACCTCCAATAATATCTCTGGCGATGTAAAACGCAATGAAATTAAAAAATGCAGCCCAAATAACCGCCTGTATCGGAGTTAATACTTTAGTGGTGACAATGGTTGCTATCGAGTTGGCAGCATCGTGAAATCCATTGATGTAGTCGAAGATCAGCGCAATAGCAATGACCGTAATTAATAAAACCATAAATTTTATTTTTAAGAATATTTTACCACAATGGTTTTAAGTATTTTACCAACATTGTTAATTTTATTGGCTGCTTTTTCCATATCTAAGAGAATTTCTTTTATTTTAATTAATTCCTGTGTTTTGACATTGCTGTGGAAAAGCGTGGAAATTCCCTTTTCATAAATTCTGTCGGCTTCTTCTTCGATAGTTTTTATTTCCCTGGTATGGTTCCCAATTTCATTATAGGACTTTTTCAAATTAGGTAAATCACTGATAGCGGCATGAATTTCAGAGGTGCCTCTTTTAATTACCTTTGCCATTTCCAACATGGCCGGCGCTTCAATTTCCGGTGAATAAAGCAATACTTTCCGTGCACCACGGTTGATCGAATCAACTACGTCGTCAATGTTATCGGTCAATTCGGACAGATCTTCCCTGTCAAATGGAGTGAGGAATGTGACATTTAGCGCGCTAAATATTTTCCCGGTTACTTCATCACCTTTTGTTTCTTCCAATTTAATCAACCGGCACAATTCTTTGATTTGTTCTGTGTTGTCTGTTGTAAACAACTCTTGCATATAATCGGCAGACTTGTCTACGATTCCGGAAAGTTCAATCAGTAATGAATTAAATTTCACCTCTTTTGGTGCAAAGGTGCTTAAAAAAGTGTTCAGTTTCATCTTATATTGTATTTAAAAACGCAGCAAAATTACAACATATATTTAAAAAAAAATTAAAAAATAAGACTTTTTCTCCCTTTTTATTGGTTGGTTGGTTTGGCTTCTTCGGTTGAATCATTAACTTTCAAAATATTGGGAATACCGGGTATGGTTTTCATGATATCGGTAACCGGAGCGATCGACGAAACCAAACCTGTAAGCAAGTTAGTCAGCGTGCTGCCATGTGTTGTATCCATCACATTGACATTACCCAGGTTGATTTTTTCAAATGCCTTGACCTGTTCGGCGGCTATTTCTTTCCATTGTTCGACCATTTTCCACTGGATTGCCACTTGCGGATTGTTTTCGGCAACGCGTACCATCGCCTCAAATCCTTCGGCTTGTGCCATTAACGATGCCTTTTCGGCAGCGGCTTTCGCTAATCCCTGTTGTTCAATAACTTTGGCGTGCGCCAACCCTTCAGCTGAGATTGCTTCGCCTTTTCCGCGTCCTTCGGCGGCAATCGCATCGGCGCGGCCTTCCGCTTCCAAACGTTGCTGATTGGCATTGGCTTCGGCTTCCTTTTCCAACTTCAGCTGATAAGCCTGCGCATCAATCAGTTTTTGCTGCTTCGCAATTTCCGATGGTACAATTCTTTCGGCTGTCAGCGCTGCTTCGGTACGCTTGGCACGCGCTTCTTCGGCTTCTTTGCGGGCTATTTCTTTGTTACGTTCAATTTCTGCCAACGCCCTTTCTTCAGCCGAAAGCGCCAGGCTTTGAGATTGGGCTTTAATCACCTCTAATTCGGCATTGGAAACTGTAACTTTCTTGGTTGCTTCGATTTCACCAATGCGCGCCTGCGAATCGAATTGTGCAATATTGATGTCCCTGTCTTTTTTGGCCTCCGCCACTTTGGAGTCTCTTTCGGATTCGGCTTGCGCCACAGAAATGCTCTGATCGCGTTGGGCATTGGCAATGGCCACCAACTCTTCTTTTTTTGTATTGGCTACGGTAGCGTTTTTGATTCTCAACTGCTCGGCTACTTTCGTCTCGCCTTCGCGCTCGGCTGTAGCGATCTCCACATTAGCCTGGTTGATCGCTTTGGCCTGGTCTTTTTTTCCCAATGCCACAATATATCCTGCTTCATCGCGGATATCGGTGATATTGATATTGATCAGAAACAAACCGATTTTGCGCAGTTCGGTATCAATAAGCCCTTTTGCTTTGAGCAGAAATTCGTCTCGGTCGGCATTCAGCTTCTCGATGGTCATATCGGCGATAATCGTACGCATCTGACCATACACAATGTCTTTCACCAACTCTTCTATTTCTTTGTGTCCCAAGCCTAATATTCTTTCTGCTGCCGCCTGCATCACATCCGGTTCGGTACTGATCCCCACCGTAACCGTGGTTGGCACATCCACACGAATGTTTTGCGACGACAATGCCTTTTGCAGGTTACATTCGAATTGAAGCGGTTTCAAAGACATATAGGCATAGCCCTGCAAAACGGGAACCACAAAAGCCGCCCCACCCTGAATACAACGCGACGATTTGTTGCCGCCCGTTTTTCCGTAAATCACTAATATTTCATCCGATTTGCATCTTCTAAAACGGGATAAAATCCCCAAGATGGTAAGCAAACACAGTACCACCAGTCCACCGATAAGTGTAATAAAATCCATATCCATACCGTAATATTGTTTAAAATTTTAAATCTTTAAATGATCGAATCTCGTACGGGATAAACAGCATGACGTGTTCCCGAAACCTTTATTTTTTGTCCTTTCTCGAAAGAAATATCTTCTTCACTTTTGAGCGTAACCGTAACCGGACGGCCTTCCAATGTGATAAATACTTCGCCCATTTTGGTGACTTCATTCCAATAATAAACTTCTGCATCCATGTTGTCGATTACGGTCGTATATTTCATATTCTGTTGTAGTTTTTTATAAAGTATTTTATATAGATAATACAACGCCAACATAAAAACAAGTCCGGAAAGAACGCCGACCGCAGCTGAAATCAGGGAAAACTCATCTAACAGCGTCAATGCCAGAGAAAAGCCAATGGTAAAATGGAGCAGTCCCTTGAATGAAAAGACATCACTCATCAAAAAGCCGGAACCAATATCCACATCAGCATCCAATTCCACTTCTCCGAAAAACAGAGATACAATTGTCATTAATACAACGATAAACGATGAAACGATCAAGACGATTATATACCAAGCCATACCTATTTAATTTATTGATTTTCTATTCGCAAAGGTAAATAAAAAAAGTTATTTCTATCAAGATTTTGAGCTAAAATATTTATTAAGTTTGATGATAATCCTGTCAAAAAGGCTTGGTTTGCCTTTTTGGATGGAAAAGTAAGGTGTCTGGATGCCTCCGAACTCCCGGAAAAAACGCTCGACGCCGGGAATCATTGAGCCTTCAAGGTCGAACACATCGGAATAGCCTGCGGCATATTGAATCGCTTCCCATAAAACAAGGCTGTGGGCGCCTGAGTTACGAAGCGCTTGATTCCCGCCTCCTGCAAGATAATAGGCTGATTGTTTTTGCCATACAATGAAAACAGCAGCATGCAACTGCCCTTGCGGGTCGTATCCGCCCCATAAATCACCTTGTTTTCTTTCCCTGCATACTTCGATTAACCGCTGCAATACTTTTGTGTCTTGGGTGTTCTTTTTGTTCTGACGTTCAAATGTTTGCGCATAGACACGCATGAATTCACCGATGGGAATGCCTTGTTTTACGGTGATGTGGAATTTTTCTACTGCTTTTTTAATATTCCGTCGCGTATGTTGGCTCATATTTTCCCACATGCGATCGGGATGATCCAAACTTTTTAATAAATAAGTGTAACGGGTGGTTTGCAAATAGTTATTCCAGTAAAATGGCAGCCAGTCGGTAAATTCATAATGGAAGTTTTGCCAAAAACTTTTATAAGGTTTTAATTGCTCAATGATCTGGTTACATAAGGATTGGCGGTGTTCCTGGACAGAGATGTATTTGGTGTCGTCCGAAAAAGGGGGGAACCATATTCCCATCGTTTGGGTATAGAAAGGCATTGAAATCAGATGGGGACGAAGGAGATAGTAAGGGAAAGCCGCTTGAATCGTGTTTTTTTCCCAAATCAGGATGACCTCCCAGTTTTCTGTCCCGCACACTGTGTCCAACCACCAGTCTCTTGAGAAGACGGGTATGCTTTCTTCTGTTTGACAAAGTTTACGATATGCTTCTTTTGCTGACATAAGACGAAAAAGCCCCATACACCCCCTCCAAGTGCGGAAGTTCTCTCCCTTGGAGAAAAAGGCTTCCTCACCCGGAACGGGTTGGGGAGAGTTTTATTTTCCTGTTTTCAGCGCCTCAAAAATCAATCCTTCCAATTCTTCGGCTAATTCCGGATTGTCGTTGATACATTGTTTCGCAGCATCGCGGCCTTGACCCAGCTTGGTGTCGCCATAACTATACCACGAACCGCTTTTCTTGATAATATTCTTATCTACACCCAAGTCAACGATTTCGCCGGCACGCGATATCCCTTCTCCAAACATCAGGTCAAACTCAGCTTTGCGGAACGGCGGCGCTACTTTGTTTTTCACTACTTTGACGCGAACCTGATTGCCGATGATATCTTCACCGTCTTTCAGAGGCCCGATCCTGCGAATATCCAAACGGACAGATGAGTAGAATTTCAAAGCATTACCCCCTGTTGTCGTTTCCGGATTTCCGAACGTAATCCCGATTTTATCGCGTAGCTGATTGATGAAGATGCACGTCGTATTGGTTTTGCTGATGGTTGCCGTCAATTTGCGCAAGGCTTGCGACATCAGACGCGCCTGTAATCCCATCTTACTCTCACCCATATCGCCTTCGAGTTCGGCTTTGGGAGTCAACGCTGCTACCGAGTCGATGACGACAATATCGATTGCCGAAGAACGGATGAGTTGTTCGGTGATTTCAAGCGCCTGTTCGCCGCTATCCGGTTGCGAAATCCATAGATTCTCCACATCGACGCCAAGTTTTGCTGCATAAAAACGGTCGAACGCATGTTCCGCATCAATAAATGCGGCAATACCGCCGGCTTTCTGGGCTTCGGCAATCGCATGGATGGCTATGGTGGTTTTACCTGATGATTCGGGACCATAGATTTCAATCACGCGCCCACGGGGATAGCCTCCTACACCTAAAGCAGCGTTCAAGCCGATAGAACCGGAAGGAATGACGCCAATTTCCTCAACGATTTCTTCACCCAACTTCATGATTGAGCCTTTGCCGTAGCTCTTTTCAATCTTCTCCATCGTAGCGCGAAGCGCTTTTAACTTATCAGTCATCGCCACGGGTTTGGCTTCTGTCTTGGCGGTTTTTTCGCCTTCTTTGTCTTTTGCCATATTTTTAATAATTATGAGTTATGATTCATTATTTACATTTCCAAGTCTCCATCGAATACTTCATGCCACGGTAAGCCCTGTTCGTTTAGCTCTTTCATAAACGGGTCGGGATCAAATTCTTCCACATTCCACACACCCGGTTTCTTCCAAATACCGTTTAAAAATAATTTTGCTCCGATCATTGCAGGCACACCGGTAGTATAACTGACACCTTGCGCGCCTGTTTCGTTGAATGCCGCCTGATGACTACAGTTGTTGTAGACATAATACGTCCGTTCTTTCCCGTCTTTGATGCCACGAATGCGGCACCCGATCGAAGTTTCTCCGGTATAGTTTTTTCCCAAGTCGCCGGGATCGGGCAATACGGCTTTCAGAAATTGAATCGGGACGATTTCTACGCCATTAAACAGTACCGGCTTGATGCTTGTCATGCCAATATTCTGCATCACACGCAGATGAGTCAGGTATTCCTGCCCGAATGTCATCCAAAAACGGGCGCGTTTGATGGTCGGGAAGTTTTTCACCAAACTTTCCAATTCTTCATGATACATCAGGTAGGATTCGCGTGGACCGATATTGGGGTAGTTAATAGGCTGATGCACAGATAAAGGAGGTGTGTCATGCCATCGGCCGTTTTCATAATAACGCCCCTTTTGGGTAATCTCGCGAATATTGATTTCCGGATTAAAATTCGTTGCAAAGGCTTTTTGGTGATCGCCCGCATTACAATCGATTATATCCAAGTAGTGTATTTCATCAAAATAATGTTTGGCGGCAAATGCCGTAAAAATACTCGTAACTCCCGGATCAAATCCGCAACCCAAAATGGCTGTGATTCCTGCTTTTTCGTAGCGATCTTTATATGCCCATTGCCAGCTATATTCGTATTTTGCCTCGTCTAAAGGCTCATAGTTGGCAGTGTCCAAATAGCTTACGCCAAAAGAAAGGCAAGCGTCCATGATCGATAAATCCTGATAGGGAAGCGCCAGATTGACTACAATATCAGGCTGGAAATGTCTGAATAAATTCAATAAATCATCAACACGGTCGGCATCAACCTGTGCTGTACGGATTGATACATTATGGATATCTGCTATGATTTTATCGCATTTGCTTTTCGTACGGCTTGCAACCATTATATCGGTGAAGACATCGCTGTTCATCGCCATCTTTTTGACGGTTACCGTACTTACCCCTCCAGCTCCTATAACTAAAACTCGTCCCATTGTATTCATTTTTTTAAGTTAAACGTGATCTTTCAACCCATTGATGAGATGGATTAACTGACAAATATACGAATTTTCAAATATAAATCCGTTTATTTTGAAAAAAAATGAAAATATGACCTTCGCCTTGATTAAATCAAATATGATTTCGGCTATCGCGGAAAGGTCGGTAAATCGTCATAAAGTCGGATTTTCGCCGTTTCGGCGCTGATGATGAATTCGACCATGATTTCGGCCAACCATACAT
>JAIRJR010000125.1 GCA_031260575.1 Tannerella sp. | reverse complement strand
TCCTGTGAGATAATCACCGCGGGCGCTCACCCGATTGAATCCCCACACAATGGCCGGTATGATATAAAGCGCTACCAGCAAACCTACTAAAATAATATTACTTCTTTTCATGATGTTTGTTTGTTAAATGATTGATACGCATTAATTAATTCTTCAGATCCTATTCCCAATAGTTGCATTTCCCTAAATACAGAAGGCAATACATCCTCCACAAACTGGCTTTGACGCATCTGCCTGATTTTGTCGTTCGCTTCTATGGTAATAAAATATCCGATCCCCCGCTTGTTATAAATGATATTGTGACTCTGCAAACGTTCGAACGAACGCATCACCGTATTGGGATTCACCTCCATCTCCACAGCCAGTTCCCTTACCGAAGGAATCCGCTCATCGGCTTTGTATTCACCGTTCAATACGCGGTCGCTGATCCGGTCGGCTATCTGGATAAAAATTGATTGATTCACACTGTAGTTCATCGTATTTGTTTTTCTTTAAGTTTGAGATAAGAAACATACAGTAGAATTGCCGAAGCAAAACCCAGACCCCAAAAACTATAGGTATGCAGAAAAAAGACCGTTTCAACCATTGCATTGGAGTGCATAAAGCCCTTGATGGAATTTAGCTGTTCGAAATTATCCATTTTAACAAAATGATATACTGTGTATGTACATATCATCCCGTACAAAATCAGGCATAATATCCCGATTTGAAGCGGAAATTTACGAAAGGCGATCGAACAGATAAACAGGAAGATGCAAACAAATGTACTCATACCGATTGCTATTCCGACAGAGTTAAAATTGTAAGAACTGGCGCTCGAAGCGATTTCTTTTTGCTGAAAAACCCATATTTCCGCACCGTTGACTAAACCGGAAATACCCAGTAACATTGCATGAATCAGCAAGTAAACGCAAAACAAAATCAAACAAACCAAAAGCATTTCGCCGAATTTCTCGATCCCACTTGCCGGAAGCGTCAAAAATCGGTTTTTCTCACGATGCACTTTCTTGCCCACGAATGAGTAAAAAAACAGGAGTGTAGTCAAGAAGCTGATTGAAAAGATAGCAACCTGTGCCTGTTCGGAAGTCGCCCTTAACATAATCGCATTGACCCCCAGCAACATTGTGGCAAAAATGATAAAAGACTTTTGATATTCAATCCAGTCTGCTCTCAACATCAGACCCATTCTATTTAAACTAAACTTATTGTCCATAACCATTTGTTTTAAAAGTTAAAAATTCTCTTGATTTCTTCCGGATTTTGAGTTACGGCTTGAAATAATAATTCCAAGTAAACGTCCGTATACTCATTCCCTTTATTTTCTCCTACCCCCATCAATCCGGCTGATGTACGCTCGGAGTACAATACCGCCTCGCCCTGTTCTATGAAACGGAAGAATAATTTTTCACTCACTTTATCCAATCCCTTACTTAACAAAATCCGGTGGCTTTCGAGGATCAGTACGGAATCAATCAGGCTTTCCAGATCGCGTACCTGATGCGTAGAAATGATAATCGTTTGGTCTTCTCTAATACATGATGCTACCAATTTTCTGAAAACCGCTTTCGAAGGAATGTCTAACGCATTGGTCGGTTCGTCCATCAAGAGCACAGGCGTCTGTACGGATAGTGCAAAAGCGATCGCCACTTTTTTCTTTTGTCCCATCGAAATTTTCGATAATCGCGCGCCGGTTTCAATTTCAAATTCGGCGACGCAGGTTTTCCATAAATCTTCGCGAAACGTAGGATAAAAACCGGCATACATTTTTTTGTAATCGGCTGCCGTCACATCGGGAAGGTTTAAGTCTTCCGGCAACAAAAAGATTTGTCTCAGAAATTCCACCTTCCTATTTGAAGGTGTTTCATTCAAAACCGTGCATTTCCCGCTTGACGGGAACAGTTGACCGCAAAGGATATCCAACAGCGTTGTTTTTCCTTCTCCATTTTTTCCCAACAAACCGTAAATGTGTCCCGGAGCAAGATCAATATTCAAATCTTCCAGTACCGGTTTGTTGCGCTTGTAAGCAAAATTCAAGTTCTTAAGTGTAACCATATCTCTAATATTTTAGTGTGTTAGTTTATTAGTACACCGCAAAGGTAGGGGTATTTTTTGAACTGCCAAATATTTATGCAAATATTTATAGTTAATAATTCATAATAAATTATTAATAAATGTTAATTGCCTGATTGATTGTCAATTGGTATTTACAGTTCACTTCCACTTGTTTTTAAACGAGGGAGCGTAAAGAAAAATGTAAGGATATGGAAAATTTGCGAAAATTTGCGTCTTTCGCGTCAGTTGCTTTAAAAAAAATCACTTTCCCCCGAAAGTAAAACTGACCGGAATAAAGACCGGTGATGTAATCATGGAATTGCCTACGTTGAAGGTAGGTTTCAGGTTGACGGTTACGTTCGATTTGTCGTTGCCAATTCCGATAAAGTTTTTCACAATATTCAGGATTGCCGATTGGGAATTATTGGATATCAAAGTGACAATGTCAACTCCGATTTGGATCGGTAATGGTTGGGTTGCGCCTGCATCCACACTGAACGGTTGGTTCAGACGTCCGGTAGTAAATTCCACATCATCAATGTGGATGATGTATTGCAATGATTGAAAAGCCGCCTGTGTGGCGTTTGGATTATGTACATCAAGGTTTAAAGTGAAAGCAAGGGGAATGGAAGAAGCCGACCCGCTCAATAGGGTCAATAGCTGAGGGATTTGCAGGACGGAAATCCCGTTCGAAATGTTCATATTCGATACCTTCAGGTTCGTAATCGATTTATATTGGTAATCACAATTCTTCATATTATAAATGCTTTGCAAGCTTTTGGTGATATCGCATCCTGCAAGCATTAAAAAACAACCCACTATCAAAACCCCATACATTATCCTTTTCATATCGCTTAATTTAAATGATGATTAAACAGTCGCAAAAGTAGGTGAAATTTTCGTTTATTGCAATCGAATCGCAAACCATCATGATCCAAAGCATAAGTCCATTGCCCAACTTTTTGATGAAAAGTTCCGGCAAGACAACCGCCTAAGAATTGAATGAAATCGGAAAAATAAAAAAAATGATTTAGGCTTCAAATATGTGATTCTTACAGACTTGACGATTCATCGGGTGGCGCCTAAACAAAGTCAGAAAAAAGAGCCTCATGCGTTTTTTTACGTGAGGCTCTCAAAAAATCAAACTCAAAAAAACTATTTTTTTTTAATCTATTCGCTCAGTTTGCGGGCGCCATCGCTGATGACGACATCGTAAACTTTCGGTAATCGGTTGTACTTAGCCTTATAGGCTTCTTTTGCTCTGGCGATAAAAGGTTCGTACAATTCATCTTTGACTAAATTGATTGTACAGCCTCCAAAACCGCCTCCCATCACACGAGAACCTGTCACGCCACATTCTTTGGCAATGTCGTTCAGAAAGTCGAGTTCTTCGCAACTGACTTCATACAATTTGCTCATGCCGTAATGCGTTTCGTACATGCGCTGTCCGACGGTTTCATAGTCGCCAAGTTGAAGCGCATCACACACATCCATTACGCGTTGTTCCTCACCAATCACATATTCGGCGCGCTTATAATCTTCTTCGCTGATTTCGTTTTTGATTGCCATCAATTGTTGCATGGTTGCTCCACGCAGTAATTCCATATTTAATTGGGCAGCCACACGCTCGCACGATTCACGCCGTTGGTTATAGGCCGATGAAGCCAATTCGTGTTTGACAACCGTATCCAACAAGACCAACTGATAGCCCTGCGGATCGAATGGAAAATATTCGTATTCCAACGAGCGGCAATCCAAACGAATCAGATGTCCTTTTTTTCCGAACAAGGAAACAAACTGATCCATGATTCCACATTTAACGCCACAGTAGTTATGCTCGGTCGCCTGTCCGATCTTGGCTAATTCGAATTTATCTATGCCCAGATCGAACATTTCGTTTAACGCAAAGGCATATGTACTTTCCAAAGCAGCCGAAGATGACATACCGGCGCCCAAAGGTACATCGCCGGCAAATGCGGTATTAAATCCTTCGAGTTGATAACCCCGTTTGATCATCTCGCGACAAACACCAAAGATATACCTTGCCCAACTCGTTCGAGGCGCATCTTCTTCTTTTAAACCAAATTCGACATAATCCTTCATATCAATTGAATAGGCACGCACTTTCTGCGTGCCATTCAATTTAATCTCGGCCATGATACCCTTATCAACTGCCCCCGGGAAAACAAATCCACCATTATAATCCGTATGTTCGCCAATCAGATTAATACGTCCGGGTGATGCATATATTGAGCCTGTACTCCCGTCGAAATGTTTAATAAAGCGGCTCCTTACGCGTTCAATATCCATAAATAATGCTTATCCGTTAAC
>JAIRJR010000019.1 GCA_031260575.1 Tannerella sp. | reverse complement strand
CAAAAAAAATACATAACTGGACGTGTTTAATTTTATCCCTATCTTTACGTAAATTTTTTTTAAAAACCTCGAAAATTCATAGGGTTTTTATATCTTTACACGTCATATAATAGATCAATAAATCAGATGAACAGACACAAAAGGAAATTAATGAAATACGTGGGATACCTATTGTTGTGGTTCATTTCATTCACATTATACGGCCAACGTACTATCAGCGGCCATATCACCGATGCCGAAGACGGCACCTCCATTCCGGCAGCTACGGTTTTTATTTCCAACACAACTGTAGGTACTACAACGGACTCTGAGGGATATTATCAACTCCGAATACCGGGAACAGGCAATTATCAGTTGACCGTTTCGCATGTTGGATATCAATCTGTTTTCAAGGATATTGAACCCGGAAATACAGTGGTAAAATTTGATGTAGCCTTGCAGTCAGTTGAATTGGAAGAATTGAATGTGGCAACACGAGTCCGGTTCCGCCGAACCGATATCAATCTTTTCTGGAAAACCATACTGGGTAAGAATCCTTCCAACAAAACAATCCAGGCAACGAATCCCGAAGCAGTTTACTATTTCTACAATCCTGAAACACGGACATTAAAAGTTACTTGCCGTGAACCGCTTCAAATCGTCAATTATGAGACGGGTTATCAGATTCAATATGTACTTGACCATTTCACACACAATTACAGCACAAATACAACCCAATGGGATTATCAACCTAGATTTACAGAGCTTGAACCGGAAAATGACCGGCAAAAAAATAATTGGGAGAAAAAAAGGCGGGAAGTGTACCAAATATCTCTTAGAAAATTCATCAAATCTTTGTATAATAATACATTGAATGAGGATGGGTTCGTATTGGCCATTTTAACGAAAAATCTTGCGTCTCGGCATCCTTTCCGGCTAACTTCATTCAATATAGATAAAATCATCTCAACAAATCCGCTCAACCAAAGTAAAATATTGGATTTGTCGAATTTGGCGAACACACAGGTTATGCTTGTCTGTTATGGAAAGCCGGTAACCAAACTTGATTTGAATGCGCTACAATATGCAATAAATGAAAGTGGCCAATGGTCGCTTTCGGGTTCGTTTAGGAATCTTTTAAGTGGAGGTCTGATTAGCTGTTTCTCCGATGGAACTTACAAGAACCAGATAAACATGACTCCCATGTATGTTTCGGAGCCTATTAATGGCCTTACGTATTTATTGCCTATTGATTTTCTTCCTGATAACTCAACACATCCGGCTTCGGCAGACGCCATTACTGAAAATGTAAGCGATTTTGACCGCATCGCCCAACATTTCAATAATCAATTAAGCATATTTCCCCAAGAAAAGATACATCTGCATACCGACCGCGATGTATATATATCCGGCGAAAAAATCTGGTTCAAAGCCTACGTTGCGGATGCCCTTACACACCTGTATCCTACGCATAGCCGGTATGTGTATGTGGAGCTGATAAGCCCGGTTGATACGCTGATGCACAGGGTGATGCTCCGGCCAACCGAAGGCATGTTTTACGGACATTTGCCTCTTACGGAATATGTTCCGACAGGAAATTATACGCTCCGCGCTTATACGCGGTACATGGAAAATCTGGGAGATGATTACTTCTTCAAGAAAAATATCCGGATAGAAAATCTGGCAACTCCTATCAATCAACAGCGCCCGACTGCAAACAGGGGCATGCTGAAAGACGATTTCAGTATCTCATTTTTCCCCGAAGGAGGAAATTTGCCTGAAGGCGTTTTGAGTAAAGTCGCCTTTAAGGCTCTCAACAGCAATGGTTATCCTGAAACTGTTTCTGGCAGGTTAGTTGATGAAACCGGTGCAGAAATAACTTCTGTTGCGACGTATCATGCCGGCATGGGTGTTTTTGAATACATTCCGGAAGCGGGAAAGAGAATCTTTCTGAAATGCAAAAACACTAAAGGCCTTGAGAAGCAATTCGAACTCCCCCAACCCAACCCTGCTGCATATTCGTTGGCTGCATATCAGAGCGATAATAATCTGTGGATTGAAATAAACCGTTCTGTTCATGCCCCCAACATACCTTATTACCTGCTCGCACACTGTCGGGGTAATGTACTCTATTTCTCGGAATGGGATCCGGAGCAAGAGGACATTTTATTTGACGCAGAAGAATTTCCTGCCGGCATCATCCAGTTTGTTTTATTCGACAAACAAATGAATCCCCTAAGCGAACGATTAGTCTTCAGTAAAAACTATGACGGGGACATGACAAAAGTCGAATTCCATACCGACAAAACAGTCTACGAAAAACGCGAAAAAGTCATTGCAACTCTGAATACCGATTTTCTGTCTCCCTCCCCTTCGGGGAGGGTTGGGGTGGGGCTCTCCGTCTCCATCACCGACGACAAAGACATATCGGTCGATTCCTCAACCACCATCCTTTCAACCCTGCTGCTTTCGTCCGAGCTACGAGGATATATCGAAAACCCGGCATATTATTTGCAGAATACTACCGAATCGGCTATTGCCTTAGACTATCTGATGCTAACACATGGCTGGCGAAGGTACAATATCCCGGAAGTTGTCAAAGGGAATCCGAAACATCCCCAAATCCCGTATCAGGAGAGCCAGGAAATATCCGGCAAGGTAAAAAATTTACTTTCTTCCCGGCCTGTAACCAACAGCGAAATAATCATTATGGCGAAAGATGAAGGTGTTGCATTAACATTTACGAACGAAAACGGCATATTTACGTATCAGGATTTCGAGTATCCCGACAGCGTTTCCTTTATGATTCAGGCATTAAGTAGCAGAGGAAGCGACAGGGTTGAAGTTGTGGTGGATAAGGAATCGTTTCCAAAGCCAATCCATGCTGTGCAAAGTCCCCACCTCACCCCGACCCTCTCCAAAGGAGAGGGGGTTTTCAAGGAAGAAACAAAAAGTGAACCTGAAGCAAACGCTTTTATGGTGAAGGCTGAGCAGCGCTCAAGGTATGACGAAGATATGTGGGTGATTAATTT
>JAIRJR010000002.1 GCA_031260575.1 Tannerella sp. | reverse complement strand
TTGCTTTCAGATTCCAAAAACCGGCGCTCAATGTTTCGCTTTTCTGCAACAATGTCACCAACGAAAAGTATATCATCAGTGCAGGCAATACCGGAAGTATGTTTGGAGTCCCGACATTCGTGCCCGGAGTTCCGACCACTTTCGGAGTAAGAATTAGATGGAATTTTTGATTAGTTGAACATTATGGCCAATGAAATTTTTGGGGAAAAGCCGTAAAATAGTATATGTAATAGCAGGAAGTATTTCGCTTGCATTGGGAACATTGGGTATCTTCCTGCCATTACTCCCCACTACGCCTTTTTACCTGTTAACAGCATGGCTATATATGCGGAGTTCCCCCAAACTGTATTGTAAAGTTATGAATAACAAATATTTTGGCAGCATTGTACGAAATTTTCAAGAAGATAAATCTATTTCATTGAAAACAAAAATTGTTATCGTTTCTATACTTTGGAGTACAATTTTGATTTCGGCATTTTGGGCAGTTGACAGATGGTGGATCAGGGCACTGTTGTTTGCTGTTGCAATTGGAGTTACGGTACATATTCTTTTATTTAAAACAAGGAAAAATTGATAAAAAAAGCATCTCTTTATACAGGTATTGGGCTGTTAGGCATTGCTTTTGTTGTAAAATGGCTAAACGCTCCGATCTATTACTTTTGGATATTGCTTGGCTTGGCGATTTCGCTCAAAATTATTTTTCTGGTAATTGCCTTACGGAATAAATCTATCAGAGTTGGCTTGTGGCTCTATTTAATTTTGGCAGGAGTGGTAATGATTTTAACATCGTTTCTTTTTAAACATATTTTCCCTATTCCCATTGTACAAAACATACTTTTTTTCTGTTCTATTTCGCTGAAAATAATAGGATTGATATTGATGCTTTTGAAAAATAAATAGAATATAAAGTAAAAAAATGGTATTGTTAATTTACTAATGTTTCGCACCCTCTAAAACCTCTTGTACAGCGTAAAAAGAGTTAAAAGAAGTAGCATATTTTTTTGCTAATATCATTGAAAATGATTAATTTAGCGGCGAATTTCCAAATCGTTAAAAATATGCTACAACATGGCAAAGGCAGGAAAAAAGATTGAAGAAATCAAAACGGATTTTAATCCGGAAAGATTTGACGAAGTGAAAATAACAGGAATCTTCAAAGCGTTGAAGATATCAGAAAGTTTGAAAGAGTTTAATAATCTAAAACAGAGTGGTTACAGTGTAAAGTCGGTATTATCATTGCTGTTAGTTATGTTAGTAACGGGTCAAAAGACTGTATCCTCTTCCTTATCAAGTCTAAGCGAACAGGGTATAACGACAGGCAAAGATGTATTTTACCGCCTCAAGAACAATGAGGATATATGTTGGCGTCGTATTTTATGGCATATTGTGATGAAGTTCATTCAAATCACCCTGTCAACGTCCTTACCTGACGAACCGGATAAACCTCATTGCTTGATTTTTGACGATACTACGGTTAAGAAGAGCGGCAAGAAGATGGAGAGGCTGGGTCGTGTATGGGATCATGTTGAACAGCGCAGTGTTTTGGGTTTTAAGATATTGGTTATGCTGTATTGGGATGGCAAATCATTTATCCCTGCGGATTTTTCCATCCATCGTGAGAAAGGGAAAAAGGAATCCAGACCATATGGCATGAGTCAGAAAGAATTACGCCGTCAGTACAGCAAAAGACGTTCAAGAGCATCTGAATCCACCAAACGAATGAGCGAATTGGATACGAAAAAGACAGAGATGATGTTGAGGATGTTTTATAGCGCCATGTATCGTTGTTTGCGCGTAAATTATGTATTGGTTGACAGCTGGTTTACCTGCGAAGCCTTGATAAATGCCGTTATAAGCCATGGTGTCCATTTGATAGGGATGTACAAGACGGCCACAACGAAGTTTTCATATCGGGGGCAACAGTTGACTTATTCAGAGATTAACAGCCGGATAACAAAAGTACAGCGCTGCCGTTCATTGAAATATCACTATAAGCGCGCTGATGTAATGTATGGTGATACACCGTTGACGCTGTTTTTCTCCCGTCAGGGGAAGAATGGTAAATGGAAAGTGCTTTTGACGACGGATACAAGCCTTGGCTTTAAAAAAATGGTTGAACTTTATCAAATCAGATGGACTGTGGAGGTTTTTAACAAGGAAGCCAAAGGATTGTTGAATCTTGGTGGTTGCCAGTCAAGTAACTTTGACGCACAGATTGCCGATACGACCATTTCGATGATTGCCTGTGTCCTGCTTGCATTCCGATTCCGGTATGAGCACTATGAATCAAAAGGTGCATTATACCGGTCGATGAACGCTGAATTTCTGCAAATGACGATTGACAGGCGGCTGTGGGGACTGTTTGTGGAAACAATACAGATTGTTGCGCAAATATTGGCAATTGATGCCGACGATTTATTAGAAAGGGTGTTGACAAATCCGGATGCTGATCAACTCATTAACCGATTCTTTGAAAATGGGCTAAAGGAGGCTGGATAACGATAATGGAAATATTAAAACAAAGATATTCAAACAGATACAATTGACGCATTTCTTGTTGTATCCTGTTTGATAAAGAGTTAGAAAGAAGTGCGAAACATTAGTTATTTAATTAAAAAGAAGTTGGCGAATTTGTTATTTCAATCTCATAAAAAAGAATTACCTGCAAAATTATTATTTTTCTCTATAACTTGTATAACAAGATAGAAAAAGTAACAAAAAAATGTTGATGGAATGTTTGCTTTAGCAT
>JAIRJR010000076.1 GCA_031260575.1 Tannerella sp. | reverse complement strand
GTTTCCATTACGCAGGCACACAGTTACGACGACTGGGCAATCAGCCAGTTGGCCAAAGAACTCGGTAAAGAAACGATTTATGCCAACTATGCACCCAAAGCGGATAATTACAAAAATCTATGGCACGCTGAATCCGGATTTTTCTTGCCGAAAGATAGAAACGGCGACTGGATTGAGATCAATCCCATGTTCGAAGGAAATAATTATTATAATGAAAATAACGGATATAGCTATATATGGTATGTACAGCACGACATTAACGGATTAGTCAATCTGATGGGTGGAAAGGAGAATTTCGAAAAGCGGTTGGATGGATTCTTCCGGGAACCGTTACAAAGCACGAAAGCCCAGTTCTGGTACAGATTTCCGGATCAGACCGCGATGATCGGTCAATTATCCATGGGAAACCAGGTTAGTTATTTTGTCCCATACCTTTATAATTTTACCGGTTCGCCATGGAAAACGCAAAAGTGGACACGTCATATTTTGGATGTATGGTTTAAAGATAATATCTTCGGTGTGACCGGCGATGAAGATGCCGGAGCCTTGATGTCGGTTGTCGTGTTCTCGGCAATGGGATTTTACCCGGTACAGCCCGGAATACCAATGTATGCAATCACAAGCCCGGTTTTTGAAAAAGTCAGTATCGACCTGCAAAACGGCAAGACTTTCAAGATCATTGCTAAAAATTCTTCGAAAAAGAACAAATACATCCAATCTGCAACATTGAATGGCAAACCGTTGCCATCTCCATGGTTTTCGCATGACGACCTGATGAATGGAGGAACACTGGTCTTGGAAATGGGAGGAAAACCGGGCAGTTTATGGTAAAAGTTGTGATTAACCCATACATGAAGGTGTTGTGTTAATTATGAATTGATGCGTTAAGTGGAACGCGAATGCGTAAAAGCACGAAAGCGCGAAGGGGTATTTTTTCCTGCCTTCATGCATTCGTGCTTTCGCGCTGTTTTATCTTAACATCACAGTCGTGTTCGTAACATGACTATATATACATATTGATGATCGCCTCATACAATTCTTGCTTGCCGCTGATTTGAGCCGGTTCGCTGCTTGTGGCTGCGATATTACGCAAATCTTCCAAAGATAATTTACCATCTTCGAAGTCTTTTCCCATGCCGGAATCAAATGAACCATATCTTTCGGTGCGCATTTTCGTATAATCGGATTGTTCAAGGACGCCTGCAGCCGCAACCAGAGCATGTGCAAATGAGTCCATGCCTGTGACATGTGCGATAAAAATGTCTTCGAGATCGGTCGAGTTGCGGCGTGTCTTGGCATCGAAGTTGGTTCCTCCGTTACCAAAACCTCCTGCCTCAATGATGATCAACATCGCTTGGGTCAATTCGTAGATATCCACCGGAAACTGGTCGGTATCCCATCCATTCTGGTAATCGCCGCGATTGGCATCGATTGATCCCAATAAACCGGCATCGGCAGCCGTCTGCAGTTCGTGTTCGAATGTATGTCCGGCAAGGGTGGCATGGTTGACTTCAATATTGAGTTTGAAGTCTTTATCCAAACCATAATAACGTAGAAATCCGATTACGGTTTCGGTGTCGAAGTCATACTGGTGTTTGGTAGGCTCCATCGGTTTGGGTTCAATCAGGAAAGTACCTGTGAAACCTTGCTTACGGCCATAGTCGCGGGCGATCGTCAACATACGCGCCAGATGATCTTTTTCGCGCTTCATATCCGTATTCAGTAAGCTCATATACCCTTCGCGACCTCCCCAGAACACATAATTGACTCCGCCTAATGCAATCGTCGCATCGATGGCATTTTTGATCTGTGCGCCGGCAAAAGCTACGCTTTCAAAGTTCGGATTGGTAGCCGCCCCATTCATATAACGCGGATTACTGAATACATTGGCTGTGCCCCAAAGCAGTTTAACCCCTGATGCAGCCTGTTTTTCTTTGGCATAATCAACGATTTTGGACAGATTGCTTTCGTATTCGGCAATCGATCCGCCTTCGTCGATTAAGTCGATGTCGTGGAAACAATAAAACGGTATACCGATTTTCGTCATAAACTCAAAAGCGGCATCCATTTTATATTTGGCACGGCTTAAGGCATCCATACCCGAATTCCAAGGAAATTTTTTCGTACCCGGTCCGAAAGGATCGCCGCCTTCGGCACACATCGTATGCCAATAGGCCATCGCAAAACGAAACCAGTCTTTCATTGTCTTACCCATTACAATCTGATTTTCATCGTACCAGCGGAAAGCCAACGGGTTCTTGCTTTCTCTTCCTTCAAACTTGATTTTCCCGACTCCCGGGAAAAATTCCTTGCTTCCTGTTAAAATGTTCATGATAATTTTTTTATAAAATGATTTTTAAAACTCTTAATTCTTAATTTTCAATTCTTAATTCTTAATTTCCACCTCATATACGCTTCCCTGTATTCTTCTTTCCGTTCCGTTTCCGGCTCGATGACAGCCAATTGCTCAAGGCTTGCAAAGGCCTCATTATTGGATGCATAGATACCTGCGCCCATGCCTGCTCCTTTGGCGGCGCCTACAGCACCATCGGTATCGTAGAGTTCGATGGTCGCGCCGCTTACACCGGCTAAGGATTGCCGGAAAACAGGACTTAAAAACATATTGGCATTTCCGGCACGAATCATCCGGATGTCAATGCCCATTTCCGTCATGATTTCCATACCGTATTGGAATGAAAAGACGATCCCTTCCTGGGCAGCCCGAATCAAATCAGCCTGTGTATGGATATTGAAATTTACGCCGTGGATAGAACAACCTGTTTCCTTATTGCCCAACATCCGTTCAGCGCCGTTTCCAAAGGGAATAATTGACACCCCTCGGCTACCGACGGGAGATTGGGCGGCTAACACATCCATCTCCTTATAGGTGAGCCTGTCCGAAAGGAAGTTTTTCTTCATCCACGCGTTCAGGATACCTGTGCCATTGATACACAGTAACACACCCAAACGGGTTAGTTCTTTCGTATAGTTGACATGTGCAAATGTGTTTACCCGCGATTGAGGATCGTAGTTCACTTCGCCGTTTACCCCGTAAACCACCCCTGAAGTACCGGCCGTAGAGGCTATTTCTCCGGGATTGAATACATTCAGCGATAAGGCGTTGTTGGGTTGGTCGCCTGCGCGGTATGTGATGGGAGTTCCTTCATTCAACCCCAACTCGGCAGCAGCATTTTTTGAAACCCGGTTTTGGATGCCGAAATTAGGTACGATTTCCGGAATCAGCCTGGTATCGAAACCAAAATAATGCATGAGTTCATCCGCTATTTTCTGTTGATTGAAGTCCCATAAAATGCCTTCCGACAAACCTTCTATCGTTGTATTTACCGTGTCGCTCAAGCGCATGGCGATATAATCCCCCGGCAACATGATTTTGTCTATCTTCTCATACACAGCAGGTTCGTTTTCCTTTACCCATGCCAACTTTGATGCAGTAAAGTTGCCCGGAGAATTCAGGTAATGCTGCAAACAATAATCGATGCCTAAATCATTAAACGCCTTTTCACCGTAGGGGACTGCCCGCGAATCACACCAAATAATTGCCGGACGAAGCGTCTGCCGGTTTTTGTCGATACACACCAAACCGTGCATCTGCCATGAGATACCGATCGCTTTGATGTCGTAGCCCTTCACACCCGAACTGTGCAAAACCGATTGAGTCGCCAATTTGAGATTCTCCCACCAGGTTGCCGGCTCCTGTTCAGCCCAACCTGCTTTAATGGCTTTGATCGCCATTTCTTCTTTCGGAAAGAATGCGGACGCCGCACACTTCCCAGTTTCTGCGTTCACCAAGCTCGCTTTCACCGACGAACTGCCAATGTCATATCCTAATAAGTACATGTTTTTATAATGATTAATGGTTAATAATTTAGGGGTTGATTAATTTAGATGAAAAACTTCTTTCAACGGAATCGATACGGGCGAATGGTCGGGATTGGTTTCCATGATATCCGCCATAAATTCCCACCATCTTTGCACTACGGGATGATCGCCCATATCCTGTGAAGAAACCTCCCTGTCTACCGTTTGATATCCAAACAGGAGATTGGTTTCCTTATCCCAAAAAATCGAGTAATCCGATACACCGGTATCTTTCAGTAATTGTTTCAATTCCGGCCAAATAGCATTATGCCGTTTCACATATTCCACTTCAAAACCCGATTTTAAAATCATTTTAAATGCTTCTCTCTTCATCTGATGGTCTATTAGAATTATAAAAAAATCAAATTCTTGTCTCGCAAAAGTACATGATTCCATACAAATCAACAAATAAAAATTCGGAAAAACGCAGTGTGTAACCAATCAATTGCGATTAATGCGCCAAACGGGTCTATCCCGTATTTGGTTTTTGAAACCTTTTATCAAAGGTGTTTTGTGTCTTTCAGGCAAGACAAATAACAAACAAAAAATCCTACAATCTGTTGAAATTGTAGGATTTGTCTTACTTTTGTCGCCTTTTGTCTTTGGCTTTCTGCGGTATGGACGGAAGATGAACCATCTATTTAAGCGTCAATTATTCAATATTTTAACAAAGTCTGAAAACTCAGTACCACGAATGATACCAAAATCATTTTTACGTGATTTTCAGTCTTTTGCATCGTTTCAATGAGCGATGGGAGAAAGATAGGGAATTTTTGGGGAAATTTGCAAAATTTCTTAAACTCTATAAGCCTAAATGTTTTGCCAATCTTTCAGCTCCTTGTTTGTGTTTTGCCGGATTATCTGTTCTCAATTTCTCTATATTCAATTGTTTCCATTGCACTGACGGAAACTTTAAGAACACCTGATAATCAGCGTATTTCAATAAAAGGTTCCCTGCTTCAAAGTCAAATAAAAATTCCTTATCTTCGTTAGTCAAATTTGTATTAATAGATGCTATCAATTCTCGGAAACAAGCGTTTTATTTTCTCTTTCAGCGTTGTTAAATGAGTTCTTATATCTGAAAATGTTTCTTCTCTTGACTTTATAGGAATAAAAATTACATCAATATCAACGGAATAGCGTGGTAAGTCAAGTACAAACAGGTTGATTGCCGTGCCTCCATGAATTGCAAAATCATCAATTTCGGATACTATGGGGACTAATTGGAGTAATAACCTCACTCGCTCTATATATTCTAAACTATTCATATTCAACTAAATCTTTCGGTAACGTAATTTGATACTTTGCATTATACACTCCATTTTTTGCGATGCTTCTTTTTCCGCTTCCTAAACTTACTTGTCCTAAGTTCAAATATTTAAACCATGCGTGTTCCGCTTTTTCCGCCATATACAAAAACAATCTTTTTACCTTTACGGATTTACAATCTTCTAAAAATTGCTGCACCAAATTCGGGCGAAGTCCGTTGAGCGTTTCCATTACATAATACAAATCCGTAAGATTATAGTATTCAGGTGCAAGATGTAAACACTCCATAAATGCCCTTTCTCGCGACGATATTTGTAAGAAAAATCCGTTCTCCACTTCTTCTGTTATACCAAAATTTTCATTGAAATTTTGGGTTGTAAAAAAGCGTAATATCACATTCCAATCCCTGTTCAGCAGCCATTTTGGAAGAACTTCATTTTTTGGAGCAAATACCACTACGGCTTGTTTTCCCATGGGTATATAGTGCGCATTTCCGTGCAATTCA
>JAIRJR010000359.1 GCA_031260575.1 Tannerella sp. | reverse complement strand
ATGCTTTCGTCAAGAATATCGGTATTCAGAACTTCAGGATTTATGTAAGGGGATCAAATATTTTCACTTTTGATAAGATCAAATTTATGGATCCCGAACAAAACAATGCCAGTAAGGATTATATGCAAAGACGTTACTTCGACTTTGGAGCAAATTTAACCTTCTAAAATTAAAAAAATATGAACAAGATAAAATTTATATTAGCAATTATAACAATTGGTTCGGCTTTAACGCTGTCGTCATGCTCGGACTTTATGGATATTGTGCCTTCGACCGAATATACGGAAGATATGGTATTTAGCGATGCAGGAACCGCGCAAGCTTTTGTGACTCAGTTGTATAACGACATCATGCACGGCGCCAAAGAGCATACATTAGATGGATTGACCGATGATGCCTATTTCACTCACAACTATGGGCAAAAGGCAATCAACGAAGCTGCCGTTTCAGAAAGCGGTTTGGAATGGTATGGCCGACTCGAAGGATCCGGAAGTTATAGATTTTCGAATAATCCTTTCCACTGGCAAAACCGTTATCGTGGCATCCGCAATGCGAATTTGGCCATTGCCCGCATAGATGAAGTCCCGCCAAAATCAGGATATGATCTGAAACGGATGAAAGGCGAAGCATACTATTTGCGTGCACACATGTATCACGAACTGTTGAGAGGGTATGGAGGTGTTCCCATCGCCGAAATTTACACATTAGATGATCCTGAGGCAATGAAAATACCGCGCAATACGGTAGGCGAAGTGTTGGAACTTATTCTTGCAGACTTAACGGTGGCGGAGCAAAACCTGACGGTAACTGTACCTGACGCCATGCTCGGACGTGTGACTAAATATGTAGCCACCGGCATGAAAGCGCGCATTGCTTTGCATGTTGCCAGTCCGTTATATGCCGACCGCACGATCAATACGTTGGCTTGCAACCAATATACCGGCGATCGCATGGCATTGTATCGCATAGCTAAAAATGCTGCCATCAATGTGATTGAAAATGGGCCGTACAGATTAATAGATTGCTCTAAAGGCACAAATATTGAAAAGGCTGAATTATTTAAAGCCATTATCACCGACAAGAAGAACAGCGAGCAAATGTTTGTCCGTAACTTCGGTATTGACGCCGGCGATCGTAATTTTATGGGCCGTTGGCACGGGCCAAACGGTTATTACAACTGGGCAGGCACCACGCCGTCCCATGATTTGGTGATGGCTTACGAATTTGAAGACGGTTCGTTAGCAACTCCAAATGATCCGGAACCCTTGTTCAAACCCGGTGATTGGAGAAAAGGCAATCCTTACAATGGCCGCGAACCCCGCTTCTATGCCACGGTAGCTACCGACGGTAACACATGGGGACGTCCGCGCGGTACTGCCGGAGCTGTTTTCGATCCTACGCCAATGGGTACGCTCCAGGCCGGTACATACGAATTAACAGCAGGCAGCGCCGGTGGCAGGGATATAAGCATCGTTTTACCGGCCGGATTGGGTACGGTGTCATTCTACGGTATTCCGGGCGTGGATACGCGCCAAGGCCCGATTGAAGACTGGAACGGCTCATGGACAGGCTACTACGAACGCAAGTTGATTGACTGCTCAGTAGATGCCCAGGGAACTCCGCAAGCCGTGCCCTGGACCTTTATGCGTTTGGCCGAGATGTACACCATCGCTGCCGAAGCCAGCGTTGAACTGGGCGAATTGGAAGATGCCGAAAAGTATATTGATATCCTGCGTGCACGCGTAGGCAACGTACCGATCCGACAGGCGCTCGCCGCCCGTGGAAAATCGTTCAACCAGGCAGACCTGCGCGAAGCGATCCGCCACGAACGCCGCGTTGAGTTTGCTTACGAAAGTAACCGCTATTACGATGTGCGCCGATGGTTGATTGCCGATGTGACCAACAGTAAACCATTGTGCGGAATCCGGGTGATTGCCCGCCTGAAACCGGGAGCAACCCAAGGAATGCCATACATCCACAATGAGACAAAGTATGATTACTTCTATTATGTCAATCCGATTGGAAATGAAAACCGCAGATGGGATAATAAAATGTATTTTGCCCCCATCTCCTTAGATGAAATGAGGCGTAATCCGAATTTAAAACAAAATCCCGGAATGGGAAGCGGGAGTTAACGGAAATAGCAACGCATACTAAATTGTATATGCAGCGGGAGGTAACCGGAAAGCGGTTTTCCTCCCGCTTTTTTTCCTGTTGAGCCGTCTCTTCTGTTGAGCGGCAATCGCATTGCTTGTTGAGCGGCAATTGTATTGCCGCTCCCATTGGCTGTATATTTGTCCAAACAGCAAGTTAAACAATATTCCCCCAAAAAATCTTGAGTTACCGAAAAAAAATGTATTTTTGCGGCAAAGGATGATTAAAATTTCAAATACGATGATGCGCGAGTTTAACGTAACGGGGATATGTGTGCCGAATATGCACTACATGGTGGATATCAGCGAAAAAGTAGAGAAGATATTCAAAATGGTTGAAAGCGCCAAGTATTTCACCATCAATCGCGGACGCCAATATGGCAAGACTACGACGATCGGGCGGTTGAGGAAACGTTTATCCGACGATGGAAATTATATCTGTGTAAGTATCAGTTTTCAATATGCCACCAGGCGAATGTTTGCCGATGAAGAAGGGTTTTGTCAGGGATTCCTGAATACAATTGTAGACACAATGGAAATAAATGATCCGGAAGAAGCACGGAAATGGGCGGATAAATCGGTTACGGACATGAAATTACTCAGCAAATTTATTACAAACTTATGCAGAAACAGCCCAAAAAGAATCGTTCTCATCATCGACGAATCCGACGAAGCCTCCAACAACGACCTCTTTGTACAATTTCTGAAGATGCTGCGCGATAAATACCTCTTTCGGAATGCGGGCGACGATTTTACGTTTCATAGTGTCATCCTTGCAGGGGTTTATGATGTCAGGAACTTAAAACAAAAGCTGATACTGACGGGCGAATATTCGCCAAACGAAGGCGAAAGCGCGATGAATTCACCATGGAACATCGCTGTAGATTTTAATATTGACATGTCGTTTTCGGCCAAAGAGATTGAGACGATGCTCGTCGAATATGAAAACGACTACCACACAGGAATGAACATCAGCGAGATAGCGCAGGAAATGCGTTTTTACACGAACGGTTATCCATATTTGGTTTCGCGTATCTGTGTGTTGATCGAATTGGAATTAGACCGTAACTGGACGCTCGAAGGTGTACAGCAAGCCATTAAATTGATATTGGAAGAAAGAAGCACACTATTTGATGATTTGATAAAAAAGATTGAAGAGAGCCGCGAATTGAGCAATTTATTGTATGATTTGACAATCGGTAGATTTCAATATCCATACAATGTAGATAATCCGGTGATGAATTTAGGCATTATGTTCGGGTTTTTAACCAAAGGTAAGGATGGCCTGCAAATTCATAACCGCATCTATGAAATTCGCATTGCCGATTATTTTGTTTCAAAGAATCTGTCGGCATGGCGCGAACAGGACATCGCACAAAGTCCCGCATACGAAATCATCAAAAACAACGTTTTCGACATGGAACTGTGTTTGAAAAAGTTCAAAAAGCATTACGCAGAAATATACACCGATAAAGACCGCAAGTTCTTAGAACGCGATGGCAAACTCCTCTTTCTTACGTTCTTGAAACCACTTATCAACGGACGGGGCTTTTATCATTTTGAATCGGAAACGCGTGACTACGGCAAGATAGACTTAGTCATAGATTTCCTGAAACAGCAGTTTATCCTTGAAATGAAACTGTGGTACGGCGATAGCCGCCATGAAGATGCATACGATCAATTAGCCGGTTACCTGAAATCGAAAAACATAGACCGTGGCTACCTATTGACCTTCGACTTCCGCAAAAACGGCGACGACAGTTTCACGGAAAGCCAATGGATTGAATGGGACGGCTGTCAGATTTTCGACGTCGTGCTGCGGGTGGGGCGTATGAATTGATACACATTTTTATTTGACTTTTCGGTAATTTTTGGCCGATCATGTTTGTCATTTCTTCATTTCTTACCTGATCAACATGGCCGTCTGCGCCAATTCTTCCTGCGTCTTTTTTAATTTTGGTTTTTCAAAGGATAAATCCGATATTTTCCGGATAGGGACAAGGTGAATATGGGCATGGGGAACTTCCAAGCCAATGACTGCAATGCCGATACGTTTGCAAGGTATG
>JAIRJR010000347.1 GCA_031260575.1 Tannerella sp. | reverse complement strand
TAGGACAGTTGCCCACCGTTGAGCAGTATGAAGCGCAAAAAAAATGGTCATGGTTTATGACATGGGGATATTTTATCAACAGATGGAACACCCCCGAAATGGTAAAGGCAATATACGACCATCCGCAAACACTTACGCTCGATAAACTTGATTTCAGCAAGCGCACTTATCGGTTGAAACCCCAAATAAAATGATTTGATTATGTATAGACGAGATTTTATTAAAAATTCAGGATTGGCAGTTGCCGGAATGGGACTGTCGGGATTGGCTGTGCCTAACGTATTTGCCGGCAATGAAATTCAGAAACAAAGCCAGCAATCCGGGCATAAAGAAAAATTACTGATGGATACCGATATTGGCAGTGATATTGATGATACGGTATGTCTTGCCTATTTGCTGTGCCAAAAGCAATGTGATCTTTTGGGTATTACAACCGTATCGGGCGAGTCTGTTGTCAGGGCAAAATTGGCAAGCGCTTTATTAAAAGCAGCAGGTAGAGATGATATACCCATTTATCCGGGTGTAGAACAGCCTTTGCTCACTCCGCAAAAACAGCCGGTTGCACATCAGGTTAAATATCTGTCCAAGTATCCGCATGAAACCAAATTCCCGGAAGGACAGGCAATTGAATTTATGCGTCGTACCATTCGGGAAAATCCCCATGAAGTAACGCTATTGGGCGTTGGATCTATGACGAACATTGCGCTGCTTTTCGCGGTAGATCCGGAAATACCTGTACTTTTGAAAAGACTTGTACTCATGGGCGGCGCATTTACCTACCGTTATAAAGGAGAGCCATGCCTTACCGAATGGAATGCACGTTGCGACCCTTATGCAACAGCGATGGTGTATAATGCGCCTGTAAAAAATATTATATCTGTTGGATTGGATGTTACTACCGAAGTGGTGCTGGAAAAAGATGAAATCATCAAACGTTTCAACACCGGTATTTTGAAAACGGTATTGGATTTCTCCGGTATATTGGACAATACGCGCAAAGAGATTGTTTTCCATGATCCGCTTGCAGCGGCGGTAATCTTTAAAAAAGAAATATGTGATTTTAAAAGGGGCAATGTTGAAATCGAAATCGAAAGCAAACGATTAGAAGGTCTAAATTATTGGCAAGCGGACGAGAAAGGGAAAAATGAAGTAGCTTTCGGCGTGAACAAGGAAATGTATTTTGAGCATTTTTTCAGTACAATTAACCCCTAAAGTGGACTTTGCTAACTCTCCCTTTAGGAGAGGGTAGGGGGGTAATAATAAATAATATGAAACGTAGAGATTTCTTAAAAACAGGAGCCATGGTTGGCGCAAGCGTCAGCACGGTAATGGGTGTAAATGCCGCAACATTACTCAGCTCTGAAGACAATAAAAAAGCAGTTCCTGTCAGGATTGCACTTGGCGGCGATCACGCAGGATTTGAGCTGAAAAATTACATGAAATCCGAACTGGAACGCGATGGACACATTGTGACTGATTTCGGCAGCTATACGCCCGATCCGGTGGATTTTCCTGATATTGCCAAGAAAATTTGTGCAGCGATACTCTCCGGCGAAGCCGATCGTGGAATCATGTGTTGCGGCTCCGGCGTAGGCGCATCAATAGCTTGCAACAAAGTGAAAGGCATACGCGCTTCGGTTTGCCACGATATTTTTACGGCTCACCAATGCGTGGAGCATGACGATGTGCAAGTAGCAGCGTTTGGAAACCAAATCATCGGTAAAACAGCCGCAATAGAATTAGCGAGGTTGTTCTTAGCAGCCAAATTTTCTACCAGTGAGGAGTTTCGCCGGCGTGTTGCAAAGTTGGATGAGATGGACTCATCAAAATAATATTTCGCCAATTTCGTGAAAATATTGTACCTTTGCCCATTATTAAGCGATTAAAAACATGACAAAAATTATCTCTATTACAGGCGATTTAGGAAGTGGAAAATCTACTGTTGCCGAGCTATTATGTAAACGATTGAATTATGAATATATTTATACAGGTCAAATTCAACGAAAAATCGCCAACAGGTATAATATGACAACCTTAGAGTTAAATAATTATTCTGAAACGCATCCGGAAATAGACGAAGAAATAGATTCTACATTCAAATCCCTCAATGAATCAACTAATTTAATCGTTGACTCAAGATTGGCATGGTTTTTTATTCCCAAATCCTTCAAAGTTTTTCTAAAAACAGATTTAATAGTATCTGCGAATAGAATATCGGGAGATAATCAACGAAAAGAAGAAAGCTACTCATCTGAAAAAGAAGCGGTGGATAAAATTATCGCAAGAAAGGTAAGCGAAAACAAACGGTATATGGAATTGTACGGTGCAGATTGCTCGGATTTGAATAATTTCGATCTCATTGTGGACACTTCAGTTATTACTCCGGAAGAAGTTGTTGACATTATACTTGCAAAATACAACTCATGGTTAGGTTCTAATTAATTAGAAGTGTTTATAAATAAAAAAAGAGGCTTTTAAGGCAGCCTCTTTTTTACTTTTAATATAATTCTACGGGTCTGTA
>JAIRJR010000320.1 GCA_031260575.1 Tannerella sp. | reverse complement strand
TTATCGCCCGCTATCGGGCAAATATCATGGATTTTGAAAACTACGCCCGGTGATTACGAGCATTTTCAAACGCCATTCATTCTGACAGTTGATAAAACGCTTGCCTGTATCCGAAACCTGAAATACCGCTATATGGTTGACGAAACCACTTTGTTTCCCCAAGAAGTAACCATGTACGATGATTGGGTAATCCGCGAGGCGTTGCATAATTGCGTTGCGCATCAGGATTATGGAAAATGCAGCCGCATTATCGTTTTGGAATACAGCAACTATCTTATTTTCGACAATGCAGGCAGTTTCATACCTGCTTCGGTTGAAGAAGCAATACGTTACGACCGTCCGCAACGGCATTACCGCAATCCGCTCTTAGTCAGCGCAATGGTCAATCTGAATATGATTGACGTTATCGGAAGCGGTATCAAGAAAATGTTTACGATACAGAGAGAACGATTTTTCCCATTGCCCACTTACAATATTTCCGACAAAGAGCATACGGAAGTAACCATCCATGGCAAACTCATCAACGAGAGTTATTCGCGCCTGTTGAAAAAACATCCGGAATTATCGTTAGACGATGTGATTGCATTAGATAAAATACATAAAAACATACCTGTAAGCGAAACGGAATTGCAACGTTTGCGGGACTTGAAGTTGGTAGCAGGTTTGGCTTCCGAATTACAGGTTGCAGGCAATTACGCAAAAATATCATATCAGGAGTATAAACAAATGATATTGAATTTGATAACTCTAAACGATTCTGCAACAAGGGACGATATTGTAAATTTGATAATGCCTACGTTGTCGCCCGATGAGCCGATTGAGAAAAGGCAGCGAAAAATAACCAATATAATTGCAAGATTATCAAAGCAAGAGAAAATTATCAAAAACACTTCAACCACAGATAAATATCCTGTTTGGATATTTGTTGGCGATGATGAGGATGTAGATGCAAAAATAAAAAAGTAGATGTAAACTTTCGAGAAACCACAAATCACAATATCTATTTCCTTTGTTTTTAAATAAATAGATGAAAAAATCAATGTAGATGCAAAACTGAGATATAGATGCAAAACTTCCTTGCCTGCATTTGAGGGTTGAATGGTACATGGAAAAAACGCGGCTTAATACCCAAAAGTGAGGGTAATATTGCTATAATCATTTAAATTTCATATCCTTGCATTATTTAAAAAGTATATGAGCAAAAAAATGCTTTTATTGCGATTCGTCATCGACTATCAAGTACGGTCGTAAATCCGGCAAACAGAGCTACTTATGTAAAACTTGCGGCAAACAATTCATTTTCAGGAAACACATTGATAATCAGCATCTTTGGCGTGATTATGTATTTGGCAAACAAACTATCTTGCAACTTAGGGAACGGCATAAGATTAGTCTTAATACCGTTCGGCGCAAACTTGATACTGTTCGTGTTCCGCGCATCATCTCTTCATCAAAAAACATTGTTGTTCTGATAGATACTACCTATTGGGGACGTAACTTTGGGGTTGTTGTATTCAAAGATTGGCGTACTAAACGTGTTCTTTGGCGCAAATTTGTACGCCATGAAACCCTTGCTGATTATAAAGAAGGCATGACTTCCATTTGCCGGATGTAATTTCAAACCAGCGATTTAATGAGTACATCAAAGAAGTGTGCAAGATAGCCGGAATAACCTCTAAAGAAACAATTACGCGCACAGTAGGGGGTAAAGTTGTTACAGAATCATTTGAGAAGTGGGAGCACGTGACAAGCCATACCGGCAGAAGGTGTTTTGCGACGAATATGTACAAGCGGGGTTTGCCAACTTTGGCAATCATGTCAATAACCGGCCACAAAACCGAAAAATCATTTTTGAAGTATATCAAGGTCAAACAGGACGAACACGCAGAGATGATGAAAAAAGCGTGGGAAAATATGTATAAATGAACACTTAAAATACTATCAATATGGATTTAGAACCGATTAAAAGAAAAATTTACGAAATCCGGGGTTACAGGGTGATGCTTGACTTTGATTTAGCCGGAATATATCAAGTCGAAACAAGGGTGTTGAATCAGGCCGTAAAAAGAAATATCAAGCGCTTTCCTGATGATTTTATGTTCCAACTGACCAAAAAGGGAGGGTATGAGGCTGTCTCAAAAGAACGCAAATGACGCAAAAAACGCAAATTTGCGCAAAAATAAACAGGGATTAAAGTCATATTGATAAAAGCCATGAAAAGAGGTTGCTTTGAGCAGTCCGATATTGATATTTTAGAAAAAAAGTGGTGTTTTGGCAAAGTGCTTGACCCTTTCAGGCAAATGAGAATTAATAATGGGTTGCCGGTGGATTAGTTGAAATTTGTTGTTTTGATGAAAATAAGTGACGAAATATTTGCACATAAGTATACAAATGGCTATCTTTGCAGTGTCAAATCAAAATAAAATTATGAAGTATTCAGAATTTCACAGGCTGATAGAGAAAAACGGTTGGAGATTCTTTCATGCAAAAGGCAGTCATTATTTCTATGTAAAAGACGATGTCCTTTCTCCTCCAGTGCCCTATCATGGTACACAGGAAATAGGAGAAGGATTAAGAAGAAAACTAATTAAACTGATGGAATTAAAATAACAATAGGGGTATGGAAACGATAAAAATTATCATTGAAAAAAGTGCGGATTACTTCGATGCCTATGCGGATAACTGCGATGGTGTATACGGTGCCGGCAATACTGCGGAAGCTGCAAAAGAAAACGCATTAGTAGGGT
>JAIRJR010000291.1 GCA_031260575.1 Tannerella sp. | reverse complement strand
TGTCCACATCAAACAAGCTTATTTAGTTGATGGAGAAGAAAATCCGCAAAAAGTAATCACGTATCTGACAGAAGAAATCAGAAAAGCGCCAATCGACCTCGGTGTGATTGGTATTGGCGAGAATGCCCATATCGCTTTTAACGATCCTCCTGCCGATTTTGATACGAAAGAAGCCTATATTTGTGTGGATTTGGACGACGCCTGCAAACAGCAACAAGTCCGCGAGGGATGGTTTGCCACGATCGGCGATGTTCCCAAACAAGCCATTTCGATGTCGGTATATCAAATCATGCAATGCCGGCAAATCGTTTCGTGCGTTCCCTATTCCGTGAAAGCCAAAGCAATCAAGGATACGCTTGAAAATGAACTGACAAACATGATTCCCGCTACAATGCTGAAGGAACATCCCAATATTACCCTGTTCTTGGATAAGGATTCGGCATCGCTTATTGACGTCAACACCTTTAGTTAGCTCGAAAATAATCCACTCAATAATTATTGATATGATGAACAAAATTAAAAAAAGATTTCTGACCTTCCTGGCGCTTTTCGGGCCGGGTTTATTCCTCATCGGATATAACATCGGTACGGGAAGTGTCACGACGATGGCTAAAACCGGCGCCGATCACGGTATGGGACTGCTTTGGGTACTGGCGCTTTCGAGTTTATTTACGTATATCCTGTTTGTGGCATACGGTAAGGCTACGCTCGTTACCGGAAAAACGGCATTGTATAATATCAAAAATAATTTCAAACATGGATGGATATTGGCATTATACATCATGATTGCACTGATTGCCGGCGAATTGCTTGCTGTTATGGGTGTTATGGGGATTGTAGCCGACATGTTACAGGAAGGCATTTTGATGACAATTGGACTGAAAGTCAACCCTTTCTGGATTATTTTGGTGGCCACTTCTGCGCTGTTTGCTTTGTTGTGGTACGGACGTTACCGTACCTTCGAAAAGGTGTTGTTTGGTTTTGTGATCCTGTTGGGATTGTCGTTTATCTTAGTTTTAATCTTAGTCAAACCGGATTTTGGCGCTTTGGCCAAAGGGTTGATTCCCGGTATACCTACGCACAATCTCGGACTTATTGCCGCAATTGCGGGAACTACCTGTTCGGCGGTATTATTCATTATGCGCAGTACGATTGTCGCCGAAAAAGGATGGACAATCAAGGATTTAAAAACGGAGAAGAAAGATTCGGCCATGTCGGCTATCACCATGCTGATTCTGAGCGCCGTTATTATGGCGGTTTCGGCGGGAACGCTTCACGTAATGGGAAAAACGGTGGAAAACACAACCGATATGATTTACCTTTTCGAACCTCTCGGAGGAAGAATAGCCGCTATTATCCTAATTCTGGGTGTTGTAGGCGCCGGATTGTCAACAATTTTCCCAATTGCCCTGATTGCGCCATGGCTGATTGCCGACTATGCCGGGAAACCGCGCAATACACAATCTACACAATCGAGAATATTGATATTCATTGCTTTGTTATTTGGATTCGGTTCAGTGCTTATGGAACAGCGACCGCCGGCATTGATGATTTTTTCACAGGCATTTCAGGCATGTATCCTGCCGGCAGTAGCCATTCCTATCCTTATCTTGCTGAACCGCAAAAGTCTGATGGGTGCGCATGTTGCCACATTAAAGGAGAATCTATGGCTATGGGCGGTTATTGCTTTCTCGCTGTATACAACTTATTATGCGATTGCCGACTTTTTTTGAGTTGATGATCAATCATTCATGATCTGCTTCGTATCCGAATCAAACTGTAACAACATCCTTTCATCTTCGGAAGTGATTGCCGGATAACGTTCAGGGTCGGATATGTAATCTTTTATAAGAATCAGCCTGTATATTTGGGCATTTTGTTCGGGAAAACGATGCACCCAAAAGGGTTCATATCCGTAGGATTGAATTTCGACAACAGAATCTGTTTTCGTTAAAGTGACTTCTAACATTATCCCACCATCGCTATACCGCCAGCGTTGGTTTGATACGAGATTTCCTAAAGAATAGGCAACAACCACAGCTCCGGCGACTTTTTCGGGAATGGACTGTATGGAACAAGCCGTATCGGTTACATGACTGTGGATGGAATCCATTACGAAACCGACAGTTTCCATATCGATTTCTTTGATGGGCTGCACAACATGTGGATGGGCGCCAATGATCAGATGACATCCATTTCGGACAAGGACATCGGCAAATTGCCGTTGCAATTCATTTTCTTTGATTTGGTATTCTTCACCCCAGTGGACACAGGCAATAATAAAATCGGCGCCCATCGCTTTGCATCTATACATATCAATAGCAATCATCGAAGTATCCATATAATTAACCATAACGGGAGGTCTGGCTGTAAGCGCATTTGTGCCATACGTATAGTTGAGAAAGGCAAGATTGAATCCGTTTTTTCGGATCATCAACGGATGATTTGCCCGCCAATCAGCCGAGTCTTTAAACGATCCGGTTCGCGAAAATCCAAGTTTTTCCAATGCATCAATGGTAAGAACCAATCCGGTTGAGCCATGGTCAAGTATGTGATTATTAGCTGTCAATAAGATATCAAATCCGGTATCCTTTAATGCCGCCGCCAAAGAAGCCGGGCTGGAGAATCTCGGATACCCCATATAAGGTTCACCTGCAAACGTTACTTCAAGGTTGGCAATAGCCAAATCCGCTGAAGAGATATAGTCTTTGACCCATTGAAAAGTAGGCGCGAAATTGTAACAACTATCCCCTCCATCCCGCCATGCACCTCTGAATTGCGTACTGTGTCCCATCACATCGCCGGCGAAAATCAAACGGATCGTATCGGTAACAGGAACTGTATCAGGTGATAAATCTGTTCGGGAATCATTATTGTTTCTACAACCTGAACAACTCGAAAGAGACATTACGAAAGAAACAACACAGAAAATCGTGATCAGGAGTTTGAAAATCCTTTTATTCATCATTAAAAAGTTGGGGATTAATACCACAAACCCAGTCGGAAACTATAGGCAGTCGTTTTGCAGCGCCTTCGCCCTTAAAGCCCGAAATATCTTCAATTTCCACTAATTCAATGTATTTAGTGAGCATGATTTGTGACAATGGTTTATAACTCCAATGCCATTTTTCCTCCTTATATCCTTTCGGGCGTTTTGCATCGTTGACTGTATACGGTTGAAAAAAACCATATTCGGCAGCATTTTCTTTTAACCAGTTAAACATCTTTTGACCTTCTCTTGTTTCATAATATGAAATTTCGAAACTATTTAAATCAATATCGGTACCCCAATGGTGCCGTGTTGTGCCGGGCATGGCACGGTATTGTAGCAAAAATTTTGCCTTTTCAACATCGTTAGCAAATGACACCTCTGTTCCGGGATTATTCCATCGAAGCTCCCATTCAACAACTTGCTCAATAAAGGTACGATGACCGGATGTGATGACCAACTTGACCCCATCGGCCAAAGCGGCATGATGCATCACCTTATACGCCTCATAAACAGGACGAATCAAGTAAATATTCCGTTCTGTATGCTCTTTATCAACCTGAATAAAAAATGAATTGTCCTGCCGGTTGACATGACCTGTTAAAAAATCCTTATCAATATAGTCATCGATCCAAGATTGATTATTCGCTTTTAGTATTTGGTTTTCAATGTCTTCAGCAGTGATTTCTTTCAAGGCTTCCGTATTGATAAGTGAAACAAAATCAGGTATCGGCAACTCGATCGATTCTTTTTGTACGGGTGCAGTCAAACACCCCAATAGAATAAACGGAGCCAAAACAAAACATAAGGCGTATCTTACCATAATTTGAAAAATGCAAAATTAGATGAAATTATCCGAATTACTCGCAAACAGGGAAAAATATCTATAAAATGGATATGGGAAAAGTGACACATTATTGTTGATTGTGATTTGATTTTTTATTGTACTTTTGCATCGCGCAAATTAAAACGCATTGAGACTATATGGAATTCGAAGACCGGAACGCCCGAAAAGATAGTGAAGATATTATTGATGAAGTACCTGAAAATCAGGATACAGAAACCGCATCTGAAACTGACTTGGAATCTGATTTTGGATTTAATTCTGCATCATTATCCCGTTCCGGATACAAAATTCCGGGAGGGGGCGGCGATTCCATCCACCATCTGCCTGGAATGTACCAATCCTGGTTTTTAGAATATGCTTCGTATGTGATTCTGGAAAGGGCGGTGCCGCATATTAATGATGGCCTGAAACCGGTTCAACGTCGTATTCTTCACTCTATGAAGCGATTAGATGACGGACGCTATAACAAGGTGGCGAATATCATCGGACATACCATGCAATTTCACCCGCATGGTGATGCTTCGATCGGCGATGCATTAGTCCAATTGGGACAGAAAGACTTATAGATTGATTGCCAGGGAAATTGGGGAAATATTCTGACCGGCGATGGAGCCGCTGCACCGCGTTATATCGAAGCCCGCCTTTCGAAATTCGCCCTCGAAACCGTATTCAATCCAAAAACTACGCTCTGGAAACTTTCGTACGATGGTCGCAACAAGGAACCGGTCTGTCTGCCCGTGAAATTTCCACTGCTTTTAGCACAAGGTGTTGAAGGCATTGCAGTCGGACTTTCATCTAAAATATTACCGCATAATTTCAATGAATTGATTGACGCCTCCATTGCCTGTCTGAAAGGGGAATCATTCACACTCTATCCTGATTTCCTGACCGGAGGCTATATTGATGTGTCAAGATATAACGACGGTGAGCGGGGGGGCGGCGTCAAAGTAAGGGCAAAGATCAGCAAATTAGACAACAAAACCCTCGTAATTAGTGAAATACCTTTTGGACGCACCACCTCAGCCTTAATTGAATCCATAATCAAGGCGAACGACAAGGGAAAAATCAAAATCCGGAAAATCGACGATAACACAGCGAAAGATGTAGAAATAATGGTTCATTTGGCATCCGGCGTTTCATCCGACAAAACGATTGATGCACTCTATGCCTTTTCGGATTGTGAAATAAGCATTTCGCCAAATTGCTGTGTGATTGAAGACAACAAACCTTATTTTCTAAATGTCGGCACTGTGCTTCGTCATTCGACCGATCAGACGCTTTCCCTGTTGCGCACGGAATTGGAAATCCAGCAAACAGAGCAGGAAGAAGCTTTATTCTATGCTTCTTTGGAGCGTATTTTTATTGAAGAACGTATCTACAAGGATAAGGAATTTGAAGAAGCGAACAACATGGTTAAGGCGGTGGCACATATTGAGATGCGTCTGAAACCCTTCGCTTCTGATCTGATTCGTGCGATTACCCGCGACGATATCCTCAAACTGATGGAAATAAAGATGGGACGTATTCTCAAATTCAATGCCTCCCATAACGACAAGTTGATCGCCCAATTGCAGAAAGATATTGCGAAGACCAAACGGCAATTGGGCAACATCACGGCATATACGATCGACTGGTTTACAATGTTAAAAGAAAAGTATGGAGCCAATTATCCGCGACATACCGAAATCCGGAACTTTGATACCATCGAGGCTACTAAAGTAGTGGAAGCCAACGAAAAACTATATATCAACCGCAAAGAAGGCTTTATCGGAACCAGCTTAAAGAAAGACGAATACGTGTGTAACTGCTCGGATATCGACGACGTGATTTTATTCTACCGGAATGGTACTTACAAAGTCGTCAAAGTGAGCGATAAAATTTTTGTAGGGTCTGATGTGATTTATCTCAATGTATTCAAACGGAACGACAACCGAACAATTTATAACGTGATCTACCGTGATGGAAAAAACGGCTCGAATTTTGTCAAGCGTTTTGCAGTCACAGGGATAACCCGCGACAAAGAATACGACTTATCCAAAGGAGCCAAAGGATCGCGCATCCTGTATTTCAGCGCCAACCCGAACGGCGAAGCCGAAACCGTCAAAGTGATTCTGAAGCCGAAACTGCGCCAGAAAACGTTGGTGTTTGAAAAAGATTTCAGTACAATAATGATAAAAGGCCGTGCTTCGATTGGTAATATCTTGACCAAGGCGGAGATACACAAGGTATCACTGAAGCAGAAGGGTAGCTCAACGCTGGGTGGACGTTTAGTCTGGTTCGATCGCGACATATTACGTCTCAACTACGACGGAAGAGGCGAAGAACTCGGTGAATTTCAAAGCGATGATTTGATATTGGTCATTTTGCGAAATGGCGATTTTTATACAACAAACTTCGATTTAAGCAATCATTACGAAGATCATATTCTTTTGATTGAACGGTTTGATCCCGGAAAAACATGGACTGCAGTCCTTTACGATGCAGATCAGAAATTCCCGTATTTGAAACGATTTCCACTCGAAGCAAATAACAAGAAACAGAATTTCTTAGGTGAAAATCCGGGAAGTTCTTTGTATATGCTGACCGACGAATTGTTTCCACGTATCGAAGTCGTTTTCGGAGGTAACGACAATTTTCGCGAACCTCTGATACTCGATGCCGAACAATTTGTGAGCATAAAGAGTTTTAAAGCCAAGGGAAAACGCATCACAACCTATGAAATTGCGACCATCAATGAATTAGAACCGGCTCAACACGAAGAAAAAACCAATTTCGAAGAAGGACTTCCGCAAGTAATCGAAGATGATGATCCGGTTGAAGGTTCGGAAAATGTCATTTCTAATCGATTGGCAGTGAATGCGATGCAATCGACAGATCCCAATATATCTCAGAGTTCGGGGGTTTTTGTAATGCCGTCGTCAAATACACTTTCATCGACTACTCCCATGAATCCTGATCCGGCGGCTGTTGCTACAGATTCGCCCTCGATTACTCAAACCCGACATGTCCGTCAAATGCACATTTTTGATGATAACTAATTGGAGATGAAAACAATGACAAAACACAACCCTTTGAGAAACAACTGTTTCTTGCTATTATTCCTCTGTGTATTTTCTCATCTGACAACTGCACAAACCGATTCAAGCCTCCCTTTTTCGATCAACGAAAGTACATTGATAGGGATTGGAGGGTATCATATAAAAAATACATACTTAGCGCCTGTGAATTATTCGGGGACAGGCATTCGGATTGTCAACGAACGAATGAAAATTGTATCATTAGCCGACCGCCGTGTTTCATCGCAGCAAATATTGGATATTGATTTGTCTTCTGTCAGTAATCCTGCAGGTTCGGTTGGGGCGCTCGCCGGTTTTGCCAATTATTCGTTTGGATACCATTACCGTTTTCAACCGGCTCAGAATTTCAAATTACTGACCGGCGCCGCTTTAAAGGGCATGTTCGGTTTCGTTTACAATACACAATCCGCCAATAACCCGATAGCGACCCATATAGATATTGACTTGAACGCATCAATTATGGCAATCTACACTTTAAAAATAAAGAATTATCCGCTAACATTTCGCATCCAAACAGATATCCCGCTTTCAGGCGTGCTTTTCACACCGGCTCGCGGACAATCATATTACGAAATTTTCGATTTGGGAAATACCTCCGGCATTGTCGGTTTCAGTTCATTACACAATAAATTTGCGATGCGGAATCATGTGTCGATTGATTTTTCAATTTGGAAATATACGCTGCGTATAGCCTACCTGAATGGTTTTTACAGAACCGGCATCAAGGGCATTAGGACACGATATGTATCACATAATCTGATGATAGGGTTGGTTAAAGAGTTTATTCTGTTTAGTGGTAAAAATTTGAAAAAAGAGAATGGGTACCAAAGTGCATATTATTAAACAATGGTTAATGGCTGATTGTAGAAAATTATTCACAAAACCGACGATCACCGGATTAGTAATATTCAAACTTTTCTTGCTGACAACCGGTTGCGAGTTGCGCGACACCTACACAACCAATCCGCGTACCAACTTCGAAGCCTTGTGGAAAATTTTGGACGAACATTACTGTTTTTTTGAGTACAAACAAGTGGATTGGAATGAGATATATCGAAAATACAATATACAAGTAAGCGATACGATGAATCAGTATGTCCTTTTCGACTTTCTTGGGAAGATGTTGTCCGAACTAAAAGACGGTCATACCAACCTGATTTCTTCTTTCAACGTGGCGCGTTACTGGTCGTGGTACGAAGACTACCCTTCGAATTTCAACGAAGAAATTCATAAGAGCTATTTGGGAACAGACTGTCTCATTGCAGGCGGGATAAAATATCGCCGCCTTGCCAACAATCAAGTCGGATACATGTATTACGGCAGTTTTTCGAATGGTGTAGGAGAAAACAACCTTGATTATATCTTTACACATTTCAAAGATTGTAAAGGGTTGATCATTGATGTGCGTGAAAATGGAGGAGGCTCATTGACCTATTCCGATCGGATTGCTTCACGTTTTTTAGAAGAAAAAATGACTGTCGGTTATATCAGACATAAAAACGGTCCGGGACATAACGATTTCTCCAATCTCTTCCCGATCGAACTGTCACCTTCAAAAAGGATTCGCTGGATGCGCCCGGTCGTTGTAATAACAAACCGGCATAGCTACAGTGCAACGAACGATTTTGTAAACAAAATGAAAATCCTCCCTCATGTCATCATCATGGGCGACCGCACCGGAGGCGGAAGCGGATTACCGTTTAACTCTGAGCTTCCAAATGGATGGATCGTCCGTTTTTCTGCATCTCCCATACTTGATGCCAACAAACAAGACACCGAACATGGCATTGACCCCGACATTCAAGTCGGTCTCACACAAGCAGATATATTACGCAGGAAAGACACCTTAATAGAAACTGCCATCCAACATCTCACAAAAAACACAAAGGAATGATATTTTTTCACTTCTATTGAACTGATTTCGCCGTCTTATTTAGTCATTATCAGCCGAAAAGGCGATGTTATCGAAATTAGTTCAAATGAGATTTGGGTGATTCTGATAAATAAACGTTATCTTTGCGGAAAATTTTGCGGCTGTGGCGTAATTGGTAGCCGCGCCAGACTTAGGATCTGGTGCCGAAAGGCGTGGGGGTTCGAGTCCCTTCAGCCGCACAAGACAACACTGAAAATTAAAGAAAAACCCTGTAATTCGCTGAATTATGGGGGTTTTTATTTTGGGGGAAACTGCATTTTATACCCTAATATTGCATCTTTCTGTCGGCTTAATCGGTGGACTTACCAAAACAATAACCAACTCCACCTTTTAAGGTTTTGTGAAGTATTATTATTCATTATTATTCAGCATTATGCGCTTTGAGAGAATACTCTTTATATCTAACTTTGCGGCATGAATTTTTAACTAAAATAAAGGAGTTTTATAGGGTGTGAAGCCAATATAATGTTAAAATCCCTTTTTTGATATTTTGCTCCAGAACTGATTCCATTTCCCATCCGTCTCATTAAAACTCCTAAGCACCAATATATTTTTTGCACCTTCATCCGACCATTTCATTCCGGAATTACACATCCTTTGCTTGACGATTACCTTACAGGCAGCTTCAATAACTCCGGAACCTATCGGTATATTTTTTTCCTTATATGAATGATAATCCATTTGTCCTAAATGGTTTGTAAAATAGGTTATTGCTTTGCTAATTTCATCTTTTTTAGTTTGACTTATTTTCTTTTTTATCAGTGTCTCCATGTCTTTCAATACCATTTCTGCACCCCCGATTTCATGCTTTAACAGATGGCATGACCGATTTGTCCAATCCTTTGCATTCGTATTGCGCTTAAAGGCAGCTTTGGATACTTTTGATAAATATTCCGTCGCATGAAAAAAATCCAGAACCTCGACATCGACAAACGGTTGCAAAAACTTCCGGTTATCCGCTGCCCCATCCGCCACCCCAATATATGTTTTCCCTTTGTACATTTTTTTTGTCAATCCTATTTCTCTTGCAAAATCCTTATAGAAACCCTCTTTGCCGTATTCCGGCGCACGGGCAAGGTAGGTGGTATACAAACGCACGCCCTTGTCATTGTAGTAACTGATACTTCCTACCATCGCCTGACGCCAGCCGTCGCCGCGCATCAACATGCAAGCGCCGTCCAAGCTGAAACTGATAACTGAAACATCCGCCGACGCAATGCCGGTAGTATACTCCCATGGTGCGCCATCAGCAAACCTTCCTACGGCATTGCTTATGTCCTGAATATAGCTTCGAGAGATGAAGCGACCATGATTCTCTGCTAAATCACGCTGAACTTGTTTGGAGCCGCCCTGAGAATATTTTTGACTGACCGTCTTGGCAAATTTCGGAGTGGTAAATATTAATATGCGTGCGTCGTAGTCCAATGGACAATAGGTGCTGCCTCCTTCATTGCTCTGATAAACATGACGGCATAATTCAAACTCGCCAAATGGACATTGATAAGTCTTGGATAATTGC
>JAIRJR010000281.1 GCA_031260575.1 Tannerella sp. | reverse complement strand
CAGTCGGGATGGACAGCCGAGTAGGACTGTAATATACATTCGGCCTGCCATTTACTTTTCCCGTAATCGTTAAACGGATCGACAGGCGTGTCTTCATCGGGATTGACTTTATTCAATCCGTAGACTGCAACCGAACTGGTAAAAATCAACCGGCTGATATGGTTTCGCTCCATGGCGATACAGGTATTTTCGGCGCCTTTTACATTGACATCGTAGTATAATGAAACGGGGGTAACATCATCTTTGTGTTCGGCAGCAAGGAGAATAACCAAGTCAGCGCCTTTCAACAAATTCGTCAAGGCATCCAAGTCCAAAACATTGGCTATATGGGTTATTTCAGGGAAAAGCGGGCTTTCATTTTTATCCACATTCAACAATTCCAACTCCGGTAACACGTTCAATGAACCAATCAAACGGCTACCGACAAAACCCGAACCTCCAATGATACTAATCTTCATGCTGTATACTTTCAATTGGGACTTCCGGAGTGACGCTTTCTACACGGGGATGTTTAACCCTGCCCAACAACCATAACCCCCCAAAATAGATGATTGCGTCCAAAATTAAGATAATATTATGATTATTAAACACAAACCGGGATAAACACATATTAAAAACGATAAAACCAAACGCTATGCCCAATATGGAAAATAAGGTAGTTGTCTTAGAAAAGCCTAAACGCAAGAAATAATGATGAATATGTTCTTTATCCGGAAGGAATAGTGGTTTGCGATTTATAAAACGAATGGCAACCACTCGAACAACATCGAACATGGGAACCAATACAGGCGAAAAAGCCACCAACAGATTGCCATCGGGACTTGGCTCTGAGGGATCGCCGGAAGTGTATCTGATCGCCAAGAAAGCAACCGTCAATCCCAAGGTCATACTTCCCGTATCACCCATAAAGATACGCCGTTTCCTTTTCGTTTTCCCATATACATTATAATAAAAGAACGGCGCCAATGCCCCGACCGTGATAAAAGAAAAAATAACAGGCAACCACGATTCGTGTCTGAAAAATAATGTACCAAAGACCGTACATGCCAAAATCGTCAAACCCGAACAAAGTCCGTCAAGCCCGTCAATCATATTGAAGGCATTAATAATAAATACAACAACACAAATGGTCAATAGAATGCCGAACCAACCCGGCAAAACAGTCATCCACAATAAGCCATCCAAATGGTGAATCCATAATCCGGTAATGGGAAGCAGAAGGGCGGCTACAAATTGAGCGGCAAATTTCCATTTGTAATAGACACCCACAAAATCATCGACAATCCCGGTTACAAACAATATGCCCAATCCCATGATCAATAACAAAAACTGGGATAAAACCTGATAATCCACTTGAATGACATTAAAATGACGCAATATGATAATTATCAACAAAAAAATACTGCATTGCGTAGGTAAAAACGCCATCCCGCCGATGCGTGGAATCAAACCTGTATGCGTCTTTCTCGCATCGACCGAGTCAAACAGTCTGCGGCGGTATGAAAAAACGTACAGCTTGATGACAATCGACTGTCCGATAAAAAAAGACAATACAAAAGCAATGAATACACACAATAGTTTCATACAATAATTATCATTACGTTCTTATCCTAAAGCAACTTAAATTCTCTATCCGGGATATGTATTCCGAAAGATTTTCACCTCAAAGATACAACCTTTTTTTATATATCAACTTTTTTAGGTTCTTTTTTTTGAATGAATGTCTGCCAATTTCAGAAGATTAAGATAACAGCCGCAAAACTTTAAACCATTTTTTTTAAACGAAAAACATTGAACCATAAGCCATTAATACTTGTCGGGCCGGATAACGACCGAACGGCTAAGTGACGGATCGTTATAGTATTGATTGTCCACTCCACCGGCAGCTACTGTTATTAATCTGGTCGGAGATATACCAAATTCATCGACTAAGCAATCTTTAGCTCTTTGGGCGCGAGCCATACTCAGCCGGTAATTCAAATCCGGGTTGCCCGTTCCCCTGTCGGCATAACCTGTAATGGTATACCGGCTTTCAGGGTATTCGTTCATCAATTTGGCCAAAAAACCCAATTGAACACGTGCATCCTTCAACAAAGTACTCTGATTGATCTGAAAAAGTATCAATACATCGGACGCGATGTCTTTCCATACCGTAACCACTTCTCTTTCTTTTTCAACAACCGGTTCGACAACAGGAATCTCCATATATGTAGCGGCCGGATAATAAACCGGCTTTTGCTTGCCGCCACCGCCGAAACGAAATTGAACACCGATATTGAAGGAGGGGATTCCATCGTAAGGACGCTCACCGGTATCATTATTCAGCCTGTCAGTCAAAATAGTTCTATCCGCGTTTGGATCATATACCGGATTTTTAAAGCGGTCTTTAAACGCCGCGCCTCGTATATCGAATATCAAATCCACATTTTCACCAACACGGAGTGTATTCAGCAAACCCACATTCATTGCAAATTCATGGGATGAAGGCTCCCAGGCGCTCACATAGCCCACTCCGATAAACGGAACCAACGTCCAAAACCGGTTTTGATTTTCTCCTCCGAAAAGGGTTGAGACATTCAACATCAAATCGGTATAAAGCTGATACGCAGTGAATTGCTGACGATAGAGATAGTGCGGATTCTCTATGTAAAGATTATTGTCGATACTATGTGACGGATTATGAACCCCGGATATGATTGCCGACTTACTATATTTGGTCGCACCCCTCAGTACTTGCCACGAAGCGCCCACACGGGTACCGATAAGCGGACTCCACCATTTACCTATGTATAAATCCATCCCACCCGAAATACGATCGGATAAACCCAATTGACGGGCATGATCAGCAATATAGACCCTTGGACCGGCACCTATTCCAACAAACCAGTGATTTTGTTGATCACGGGTATCATCAAATGTGTCATATTGGGCAGTCATAACTCCTGACAAACAGCACATTAACACTACTAATCCGGAAGAACGAAATTTGAATAATAAGTTCCATCCTAAATTCCGCTTCACAAACAAGTTTTTCAAACATTTCATTAAACCACTTCTTTTCATTTTTTTCATTGTTTTAAATTATATACTAAAAATTTACTTCTCATTGTCCCTGCAAAGATAATAATAGTAAATAAAATAATAAAATATTTTAGTATTATTTATGAAATAATAAGAGTTATTAAAGATTAAAAAAAAAACTACAAATCGCAAAATGAATTATTATCTATTCTTTTATTTATCTTCGATATATTAACCATTTTGAATAGAAATAATGCGCTAAAAAAATATTATCGACTACCTGATAATTTGTACGTAAAAATTAATATAAAAAAAAGTAATAATTTGGAAAAGCTATTGAGCTAAAGAATAAAAAAACAAAAAAAAATATAAAAAATATTATAAAAAAATTTTTTTTGTTGAATTATATTATTATTTTTGCAAGGCAAAACATAAAATAATTCAATGTGGACTCAGATCATTTGCCTTTTATTATCGAAAATCTTAAAGAGGATACCGGCTTCCTGCTTTTACAAGTATCTAATTTATGGGGGAATTACCATGATAAAGCATTAAAAAGAAATCATGGCCTATCCCACATGCAATATGCCATATTAGCAAGTGTTACCTGGCTTGTCTACAAAAGCGGCAAACAAGTAACGCAATCCCTCCTTGCCCAACACACCAAAGTGAATCCGATGACTATATCTCAGATGCTAAAGGTATTGGAGGCTAAAGGATATGTTTTTCGCACAAAACACCCTTCCGATATCAGGGCAAATGTCGTTCATCTGACACAAGAAGGAAATGTGCTGATGAACAGCGCTTTTAATACCATATGGAGTATAGATGAGAGCTTTTTTAAAGCATTGGGAAAAAATAGCGTCCGTTTCAATCTTTACCTCAACCATCTGCTTGATGCAAATGACTAAAATACTTCCATAAATCACTTTGATAATCCAAAAAAATGAGAATAAAAAATCAATTTCTTCTTGTACTCCATGGCATCATGGTTTTCGTATACTGCGCTCATGCTCAGGGAAAACTGATTCATTCCCACAACGATTACGAACAACGGTTGCCGTTCTATCAAGCTTATTCCCAACAACTCTCATCCATCGAAGCCGACATTTTTATGACGGACATAGCCGATCAACTTTTAGTGTCTCATTTCAAAGAAGGCCTATCTCAGGCGCCATCATTGGAAGAGGCTTATATTGACCCCATTGTCAGTCTGTATCAACTGAATAACGGAAGAGCCTGGAGGGAGTCGGATCAATACTTTGTATTGCTTATCGACTTGAAAACACCTGCCGATCCCACCTTGGGTATTTTGATTAAAAAACTCAGCCTCTATCCGGAAGTGTTTGATCCTGTTGTAAATCCATTGGCTGTTCGAGTCGTAATTTCGGGAAGCAGGCCTCCGGATGAAACATTTATCAATTATCCATCCATCATTTCGTTCGATGGCGCACACTTTAATTATACGCAGCAACAATTGTCTCGAATTAGCATGATCAGCCTGAATTTCAGACTTTATTCAAGATGGAACGGAGAAGGAAACCTGCCGGAAGATGACATGAAAAAAATAAAAGAACTGATTACAGCATCGCATGCATTGGGAAAACCCATTCGTCTTTGGGGTAGTCCGGATACACCAAATGCTTGGCAAACATTTCATCAAATGGGTATAGACTATATCAATACGGATCAACCGGAGGCTTGTGCGGCGTTTTTTCGTGGGATGGTAAACAAATAAATACCGCGTGATCGGGGGGTGGGATTCTACGCTTCGCTCATATTATGAAAAACATTCTGCACATCTTCATCCTCTTCAATCTTCTCCAATAATTTTTCAATCGTTTCACGTTGTGCAGGGGTTACCTCTTTTACATCGTTCGGAATGCGGACAAATTCACTGCTCGTGATTTCAAAATTATTATCCTCTAAATATTTTTGAATATTTGAATGATACGCAAATTCACCATAAAGAATAATCTCCCCTTCATCCTCTTCCAATTCGTCTACACCGTAGTCAATCAATTCAAATTCTATGTCTTCCATCGAAACATTTTCTTGTTTGATGATATGAAATACACATTTATGGTCGAACAGAAATTCAAGCGATCCGCTTGTACCTAACGAACCTCCGTATTTATTAAAATAACTCCGAACATTCGCGACCGTACGGATGGTATTATCTGTGGCTGTCTCAATAAAAATTGCTATTCCAAAAGGACCGTAACCTTCATAATTTACCTCCTTATAATCGGTGAAATCTTTGGAAGTAGCTTTCTTGATGGCACGTTCCATATTGTCTTTCGGCATATTTTCCTTCTTGGCGGTCTGTATCAAAATACGTAACCTGGAATTGGCTTCCGGATCACTGCCTCCGGCTTTTACCGCTATGGTAATCTCTTTACCTATCTTTGTGAAAACACGGGACATATTGCCCCATCGCTTCATCTTTCTTGCTTTTCTATACTCAAATGCCCGTCCCATAGTATAATAACTGAATAACTGAATAATTGAATCACTGAATCATTGAATCACTTTAAAACTGAAAACTTTTATCTCAATATTGCTCCGCACCGATCCGCCAAATTCTTTTGTATCATGCTCATAATCACATCAATTTGCATATCTGTCAATGTTCTTAATTCGTCTTGTAAATAGAAACTGACTGCATACGATTTTTTCTCCGGCGGCAAATTTTTTCCTTCATACACATCGAAGAGCGAAACGCGCTTCAAGAAGTTGCGTGCACTTTCGAAAGCAACTTCTTTTATCTTCTCAAACGGGATATTCCTGTCTAATAACAAAGCCAAATCGCGTTTTACTTCAGGATACTTCGGGATATCACTGAATTTGACCTTTATACTCCGGCTCTCCGACAGCATCGCCTCCCAGGATAATTCCGCATAATATACATCAAAATGAATATCCATTGACTTGAGAATCATATCATTTATAATTCCCAAAGTACCCAGGAACTTCCCCGATCCAGCTTGTAAGATAAGTCCTTGGGAATAGAAATCGTTCGTCATGCTTGTTTGAACCGGCTTCGTGCGATCAATTCCCAGGCGCGTAAATATATTCTCAACGATCGCAGACAATTCGAATACGGTCGAATCCGCATCGGCTTCCGCCCAATTGTTTTCGAATCGACGGCCGGCAATCCATAACCCCAAACGGTAATGCTCCCGGTAAGCCGAAAGCGTGTCTTCTTTGCTCTGTTCTTCAACACGATGCACATAACAATTTCCAAATTCGAAAAAGCGCAAATTCTTGTTTTTATGGTTGAAGTTAAATGCAATATTCTGTAAACCACCAAACAAAAGTGTTTGTCGCATACAGTTCAACTCGGCGCTCAACGGATTCTTCAAGATGACGGCATCGTGAACCGGATAAGCACGCAATCCCTCATAATAATCCATACGGGTCAATGAGTTATTCAAAACCTCTTGAAAACCGGCTCCGCACAATTGCTCTGCAATCATATCTTCAAGTTGATGGTTTTGATCGTTTTCGGTCCGACGACTTAATGTCGAGTGTGTGTGATCGCCGATTATGACATTATTATACCCGTAGATTCGCAGAATTTCTTCAATCACATCCACATCGCGACGCACATCTATTCGGTATACAGGCACATGAAGGAACATGCTTTCGTTTGTTTCCGAAACAATGTCTATTTCCAAAGAAGATAAAATACTCCTCACCACATCAGCCGGTATTTCATTGCCAATCAGGGTGTTTATCTTTTTGAATGAAAGCGCTACGGGAAATGGCTTGATTTCTTCCGGATAAATATCCTGTATTTCACCGGTAATGGTTCCTCCGGCCAATTCCTTAATCATGATTGCTGCCCGCTTCAGAGCAAAAACCGTCTGATTGGGGTCTAATCCGCGTTCAAAACGAAACGAGGCATCGGTATTCAATCCGAAACGGCGGGCTGTGCGCCGTACCCATACCGGATGAAAACAAGCGGATTCGAGAAAAACATCTGTGGTCTGTTCCGTCACGCCCGAATCCAACCCGCCGAATACACCTGCTAAACACAGGGGTTCTTCAGCATTACAGATAATCAAATCCTGATCGGTCAATGAACGCTCCACACCATCTAATGTCGTACATTTTGTTCCGATTGATACTGTGCGGACTACGATCTTATCGCCTTTGATTTTTGAAGCATCGAACGCATGTAAAGGCTGTCCCAATTCATGCAGTACAAAATTGGTGATATCCACTACGTTATTAATGGGTCGAAGTCCGATCGCCGACAGTCTTTTTTTCAACCAATCCGGGCTTTCCTTTACGGTTACGCCTCGGATGGTCACACCCGAATAGCGGATACAAGCTTCTGTATGATCAACTTCGACCTGAATTGCCGGCGACAGGTCGTCGATCTGAAACGAATCTGTAGAGGGACGCCTTAAGGCAACCGGCTTACCGGCTTGTTTCAGATAGGCGGCTAAGTCGCGTGCGACACCAAAGTGTGATGTACCGTCGATACGGTTCGGAGTGATATCAACTTCAAATATATAGTCGTTTTCAAGTCCGAAATACGCCTTTGCCGGCATTCCGGTAGCGGCATCTGCCGGAAGCACCATAATCCCTTCATGGCTTGTTCCTAAACCTATTTCGTCTTCGGCACAAATCATTCCATTGGATTCTTCGCCGCGAATCTTGCATTTTTTAATTGTAAATTGCTGATCTCCACGATAAAGGACAGTACCTGCCACAGCAACAATTACTTTCCGGCCTGCAGCTACATTGGGAGCGCCGCAAACAATATTTAACAGTTCGTCTCCACCGATATCTACTTTTGTAAGATACAAATGATCTGCATTTGGATGCGCGACACAAGTAAGTACTTCGCCGATAAACAACCCTTCCAACCCGCCTTTGACTGGTTGTATTTCTTCTATACTCCCTGTTTCCAAGCCAATAGAAGTCAATGCCGCCGCCACTTCAGCCGGTGGCAGATCGATTTGAAGGTATTCTTTCAACCAATTGTACGATATATTCATTGTCAAATAATATGTTTCTATTTATCAGCCCGCAAAAGTAAAAAAAAAAGGCTATTTGTGCAATTAAGGTTTGACATTTTTTAAATTCAAAACTGATTTATGTATCTTTGCGGTGAATTTTTGAAAAGTCATGTACGACAAGCATATCACCCATTATCAAACCGCCGCTTTTTATACATTAGGCTGTAAGTTGAATTTTGCCGAGACTTCGACGATTGGAAAGGAATTGGCGGCACACGGTATTCGTAAAGCCGGAGCCGGCGAAGAAGCAGATATTTGCGTTATCAATACTTGCTCTGTTACAGAATGGGCTGATAAGAAAAGTCGGCAACTGATCAGACGTACCCGAACACGACATCCCAATGCATTAATCATCGTAACAGGTTGTTATGCACAACTACAACCGGAAAGTGTGCAACAGATTGAAGGCGTTGGATTGGTTTTGGGACATGCGCAGAAATCCGGAATCATCAACCATTTAAACAACTTCGTCTCCCCCCAAATCACCATCTCTCCGGCTGACGAAATCGAAGCGTTCTTTCCGTCATGCTCGGCAAGCGACAGGACGCGCCATTTCCTTAAAGTGCAGGACGGATGTGATTATCATTGCACTTATTGTACGGTGCCGTTGGCGCGGGGTCGTAGCAGAAACGGTTCGATAGCCGACTTAGTTGATCAGGCTGAAAAAGTTGCCGAAGAAGGCGGGAAAGAAATCGTTTTAACAGGCGTGAATACCGGCGATTTCGGTAAAAATACACAGGAATCATTTCTTGATTTATTGCATGCTTTGGATCAGGTGAAAGGCATCGCACGGTATCGCATCTCATCCATTGAGCCTAATTTAATTACCAACGAAATCATTGAGTTTGTTGCTTCAGGTACGCGCTTTGCACCACATTTTCACATTCCATTGCAAAGTGGCAGTGACAACATACTCCGGCTGATGCATCGAAGATATGATACCACCCTTTTCCGTCATAAAATTGAAAAGATCAAAACACTGCTTCCCAATGCCTTTATCGGAGTGGATGTGATTGTGGGTACAAGGGGAGAAACAGATGAATTTTATGAGACCGGCTTTCAATTTATCCAAAGTCTGCCTATTTCGCAACTGCATGTTTTTACTTATTCCGAACGACCAAACACTCAGGCGCTTAACATCTATCCTGTTGTGTCTCCAAAGATAAAACAACAACGTAGCAAGTTGTTGTTAAAACTGTCGGACCGGAAATGGCTTGAATTTTACGAATCTCAAATCGGTAAAGCGGAACAGGTTCTATTCGAACATTCGCGCAAAGGGAAAAATATGGTTGGATTTACGGCTAACTATATCAAAACAGAAGCATTTTACAATCCGGCTATGATTAACCGGATGACTGATGTCCGTCTGACCGGCTGGAACACCGAAAAAAATGCACTTACCGCATCATTTATCAACTAAACCATGCGCAAAAAAAAATCAGTTATTCAGTTATTCAGTGATTCAATGAATCAATTATTGTACGGAATATTGCTCACAATCGTAAAGCTGCACGCGATCTTGCCAATGGCTATCCTTTATTTGTTTTCCGATATTCTCTATTTCTTTGTTTATAAGGTAGTAAGATATCGCCTTTCAGTCGTCCGGGAAAACATGAAAAAAGCTTTTCCGGAGAAAACAGCCGACGAATTGCTTACATTGGAAAAAAAGTTTTATCATCATTTTTCCGATTATATATTGGAAACCATCAAATTAGCCCATATCTCGCAAGAAGAATTGAATCGCCGTGCAGTACTGCACAATCCTGAAATCATCAATCCGCTTGTTGCCCAAGGGCATACATGTTTTATCCTGCTGATGGGGCATTACGGGAATTGGGAATGGTTTACAGGTTCGACGGCATGGTTCGACCGGATTAAGATATACCAGATTTACAGGCCGTTGACAAACAAGGCGTTTGACCGGTTGTTTGTTTTTTTGCGGACTCGCTTTCAAGGGGTTGGTATAAAGAAAAAAGATACGGTACGTGATATGATACGCCTCAAACAGTCCAATGAGCGGAGCCTTGTGATTTTTATTGCCGACCAGTCGCCAAACAAATCGAATCTGGATTTCCGGACAAACTTCCTGAATCAGGATTCGGCCTTTGTGACCGGCCCGGAGCGCATTGCGACCAAATTGAATATTCCTGTTATCTTTGTGGATGTCAGAAAGGCGAAAAGAGGGTACTATACTGTTGATTTTGAACTAATCACCGATAACCCACGTGAAACGCCTGAATTTGGGATTACCGCAGAATACGCCCATCTGATGGAACGTTCCATCCTTCGTGAACCGGCATATTGGCTTTGGACGCATAAGCGTTGGAAACATACAAGAATTTAACGTTTATGGTTTTTAACTTTTAGTTTTTAGTTTTCATGGTCTTATATTATTCAATGACTCAAAACTCATAATGGCATGAAAGTATCGGTTGTGATTTTAAACTGGAATGGAGAGGCGCTTTTAAGGAAGTTTTTGCCGTCAGTCATTGCGAATACCCCTTCGCATGTCGCAGAGATTATGGTTGCCGACAATGGTTCGAAAGACAACTCTGTTTCCATGCTTCAAAACGAATTTCCTTCCGTGCGATTGATCCTGTTCGACCGGAATTATGGTTTTGCCGAAGGTTACAATCAGGCAATCAGTCACATTGACTCTACCTATGTTGTATTATTAAACAGTGATGTGGAAATTACGCCCAATTGGCTGGATGCACCCCTACGGGCAATGGAAGCAGATGACAAACTTGCAGGCGTTCAACCTAAAATCCTTGCTTATCATGATAAAAAGACATTCGAATATGCCGGCGCTGCGGGGGGTTGGATCGATGCTTATGGTTACCCATTCTGTCGGGGCAGGGTGTTACATAATGTAGAAGAAGATCGCGGACAGTATGATGATCCGGCCAATATCTTTTGGGCAAGCGGTGCATGTTTTTTTGTCCGCACGGAAGTGTTCAAAAAAGAAGGTGGATTTGATGCGCAGTTTTTTGCCCATCAGGAAGAAATTGATTTCTGTTGGCGGCTGCGTGCACGAGGCTATCGATTAGCATGTATCCCGCTATCAATTGTTTATCACGTTGGAGGTGCTACACTACAAACCGAAAGTCCCCAAAAAACATTTCTGAATTTCCGGAATAACCTGATCATGATTTATAAAAATATGGCGGCTGACAGGTTACAGCCTGTTATGCGCCGGCGATTTTGGTTAGACTATGTGGCATTGATCAAATTTTTTCTGACCGGACATCCGGCAAACGCAAAAGCCGTCATTCAAGCACGGAAAGCATTTAAGTTGCTACAAAAAGAATATGTGCCGGTACGTGAAGACAATCTTTCCAAAACAATCGTGTCCCCCATTCCTGAAATGTTCCGGAAGAGCCTGATCGTTGCGTTTTATTTGAAAAGAAAAAAAACATTTACGAGCGTTGTTTCAGGCAGTTAATGTGTGCATTTGATTCCACCCTACCTGTAAAAGTCCTTCTTCCTCACGCGGATCACATCGCCGAAGGAAGCTAATTTGCGCATATCCATTTTACGCGAATTGCCGACGATGACATATACCAAATTACGCCCCTTGACGTTCGTTTCGTAGAAACGGACAACATCTTCCATTTGCATTTTCTCAAAATCATCCAATAATTTCAAGTTGGGGTCTTCCGTATATCCTTCGCGTTTGCAGGAGTCAATCTTGGCAGAAAGATCCCTGAATGTAGGATAATTGTTATTCGTGTGGTTGATAGCCGAATGAATAGCCGATTCGATTTTTTCGGGATATCTCGGCATCTTATGTATCAGCGAATTAAGTACATCTAACGCATCTACGGTCTTATCGCATTGTGTGGATAAATAAGCGATAAAACGGGAAGGTTTATCCGACCGGCAAAAGGGCGGAAGGCGATAAGCGCCCGAAGTATAATAGGCAAATGAGCGAAATTCGCGAATTTCCTGAAACATCAACGACGACATCCCTTCGCCGAAGTATCTCGAAAACAGATTGGCTTCATGCCGTTTCCTCAACGTCTCCTGTGGGTCGCACGACATATAAGCATAGATAATATTTTGAAAAACATCCGAAATATGATAAAAGAATACCAATGGTTTATCGTATTTAACAAATTCGCGGTAGACCGGTGAGTTGGATTTTCGGGATATCTGTTCAATATTAAGATTTCGACCCACAATGTCGACTACCTTCGACGCCTCCAATGTCCCACAATAATGTAGCGAACATTCAATCTTCTGTATCTCAAAGAAAAGATCAACCAATGCCTGTGCTTTGATTTTTTTGATCTCTTTCAACGAAGGTTTATTGATATATTGAGAGTTCACGCCATACTGGACATATTCAAACAAAGCTTCTGCTACTTCATTGTTGGATTTGAAAAAGGTTTGTTGCGATAATTTGGCATCGTCGACCAATGTCTTCAGTTTGTTTTTATCAGCTTTGACATTCTCAAGAAAATCGCCGGCAGCTTCGATGGTCTCTTCAAAAGCGTTGTCAAATCCGCTGATTTTGACTTTAAAACAATGTTCGTTCACATCCACGTCGAGCGTACTGCCCAATGTTTGTAAATACGTTCGAAACTGATCGAATGTCTGCGTTTTCGTTCCAAGCAACGGGATATACGAAGACATGTATTTCAATTTGGGTTCTTCCAATACGCCAATTCCATATAAAAGATTAAACGTGAAAATACGATTCACCGTATTGGGGGTCACATACAAAGTTGCGTAATCCGAAAGCCGGATGGTGCGTACATCTTTTTCGAAATCGACGAATCGCGGTTTTTCTTTTTGTACAGGAATCGTTTCCAGCCATTTAGCGTACTCTGAAGTAGAATCGGTATGTCGTGGTAAAATGGGAGCAAAATCAGGTTTTTTGAGTTTGACTTTACCATATTTGCCGGTTCGTTTTCGCACATACAAATAATCATCTCCAAAATAACTGTTAGCCACTTTGATAACATCTTCTTTCGTCAGTTGGTCGGCGCTTTTCAAATCATTCAGGTAATCATTCCATGTTTTTCCTTGTGAAAAAATACGTATCAACACTTTGCATCTCGAATCAATGTCTTCGAGTTCAGAAAAATGCTTGCGCAATTGCTCCTGTTTGATGCTGTAAAACATATCGTCGGTAAAATCGCCGTTTTTCAACCGGTTCACCTGGCTCCAAATCAGTTTTTCGGCTGCATGATGACTTTGAGAAACCAATTTGGGAACAGCTACGATACCGATAAAACCGGCCTCGTTGAACGATTCTCCGCCGATGATCGCGCCGATCAAACGCCGGTTCACCATCAATTGATCTAAATAACCTGTCCCGTTCGAGTTGTTTAAGATGTTGACCGCAATAGCCAGCGCCGCTTGATCGGGGTGATTGGAGGGTGTGCCGCGAAAACCAAAGGCTATCGCTTTCAACAAAGGGATGGGTACCTTGATGATCGCCTTTTCCCTGCCCTTGAAAGAACGGATTTTGACAGGTGTAACAGGTTCTATTTCGCCTTGTGGTATCCGCGAAAATGTACGTTCCAATATCGGAATAACGGATTCCGTATCAAAATCACCGCTCAAAATCAACCCCATATTTGAGGCTACATAATATTTTTCAAAGAATTTCCGCATTTCCGAAAGACGGGGATTTTTCAGGTTTTCGTCGCTGCCGATAATCGGATAGGCGTATGGATGGGGGTGGAAATAAATAGTTGATATTTTCTCAATGGCTTGATGCAACATCATATCGTCCATCCTGTTTTTTTCTTCATAGACCGTTTCCAATTCACTCTGAAACATACGGAAAACAGGATTCAACAACCGTTCACTGTTGATTTCGGCCCATTGAGCCACATATTGAGGGGAAAAAATATTATGATATTCCGTGTAATCGTACGATGTGCCGGCATTCAACTTGGAACCTCCGTATTTGCTGATCAACCTGTCGAACTCATTCGGAATCACATACTGGGCGGCCTCGACGCTTAATTCGTTGATCTCCCGCTGAATACTTGTTCTTTTCCCTAAATTGTCCGTTTGAGCAAGTTCGTCATATTTCTTTGCGATGGTATCAAGCAGGATTTTTTCGGAGGCATAGTCCACCGTCCCGATCTTGTCAGTCCCTTTAAACATGATATGCTCGAAATAATGGGCAATACCCGTATCGGGACAATGTTTTGCACCCGCCTTGACAACGACGGCGCCAAAAATTTTGGGTTGGCTGCTGTCTTCATTTAGCCACACGGTTAATCCATTATCTAATATGTGCTCGATTACTTCAGTAGAAATTCGTGCTTTTGAAGAACTTATGCGCATTGAAAGATTATTTTCCTCTAAGTCTGCAAAAATAATACTTTTATCGAAATTCCCGTACAAAATTGTGCATTTTTTCACAAAAGCCTGACAATGCTTATCAAAACAAAACCTTATCTTTGTCCCCAAAAATATAAAAACAAAGATCATGGGATTAAAATGCGGAATCGTGGGGCTTACCAATTCGGGCAAGACATCCATGTTTAATTGTATCTCGAACACAAAAGCGACCGTTACCGAATTTGCTTTTAGTTCCAATAAATCCAATATCGGTGTATGTCCCGTTGCCGACAAACGCCTGACACATATCAACACTTTTATCAAAGCCGATGTGTTGATCTATGCCACACTGGATGTGGTGGATATTCCCGGTTTAGCCAAAGGCTCCAACCGGGGAGAAGGTATCGGTAATACTTTTCTGGCTGATGTCCGGCAATGCGATGCACTCATTCATGTACTGCGCTGTTTCGAAGATGCCAATCTTCCCCATGTGGAAGGCTCACTCGACCCTGTCAGAGATATTGAAATTGTAGATATCGAACTTCAGGTGAAAGATTTGGAACAGATTGAGCGAAAAATCCAAAAAGTGGAAAAAGCAGCCAAAGTGGGCGATAAAAACGCCAAATGCGAATTGGAAATATTATTGAAGTATAAAGCGCATATCGAAAACTTTCAAAATGTGAGAACATTGGAAGCGAACGAGGCGGAAAAGGAAACGGTCAGGGATATGATGTTGCTGACCGAAAAACCCATGCTGTTTGTCTGTAATGTAAATGACGAAGACGCCATCGCAGGCAATCAATATGTAGATGCCGTTAAACATTTTTTACTGCCTTTGGGATTGGAACCTTTGGTGATTGCAGGAAAAATAGAGTCGGAGATTGCGGAACTGGAAGATGAAGAAGACAGAAAAGCCTTCCTTGCCGATACCGGCCTTTCCGAGCCGGGCGTCAACAAAGTGATCAGGCAGGCATACAGTCTATTGAATCTCATCTCTTTCTTTACGGTCGGCGGAAAAGAGAACCGTGCTTGGACCATCAAAAAAGGAATCACTGCTCCACAAGCTGCCGGAGCGATACACAGCGACCTGGAACGTGGTTTTATCCGCGCCGAAGTGATTAAATACGACGACCTCGTCTCATTTGGTTCGGAACAAAAGTGCAAAGAAGCAGGCAAACTCGCCGTTGAGGGGAAAAACTATGTCGTTCAGGATGGCGACATTCTGCATATCCGGCATAATGTGTAAAACGAAAATGTGATAGAAATCGATTCTATGCGATCCGGTCTTTTACTGTACTGCGGCGGCATGATAAATGCCGCCAAACGGCAATGTCACTAATTTAATGAATCAAACCCTCTGTGTAACTCTGTGCTTTCTCTGTGTAACTCTGTGTCATTTTTTTATTTCACAGAGAATCACAGAGAAGACACAGAGAACCGCGGA
>JAIRJR010000278.1 GCA_031260575.1 Tannerella sp. | reverse complement strand
TCCGCGGTTCTCTGTGTCTTCTCTGTGATTCTCTGTGAAATAAAAAAATGACACAGAGTTACACAGAGAAAGCACAGAGTTACACAGAGGGTTTGATTCATTAAATTAGTGACATTGCCTCTTTATTGAGAGATTGTAATGTGAAAAAGATAATCCTTAACCCACATTGCAGTTCCCTCCTTCCTTAATCGTTAAAAAAGCAAATGTCTTATTGTTATTTTTTGATGTCCGGTTTTGAGAATGGGTAAATAGTGCAAATCTATACCGGATTGGCATGAAGAACCCCATAAAGGATTTTGTTTTAGCCACAGAACTCTACCCGACTAAAATTTATATCCAACATTTAACCCGTACGTTTGATTTTTTAATCCATATGTTTTTTTAAATTGGTGGTAGCTTGGGTCATACAATCCCCATTCTCCAAATAAACCTATGGTATATCTATGTTTGAGTTCAAAGGTAGCGCCCGCAGTGAGTCCGGTGTCAAATCTTTTTAATCCGATACGCGAGAATGTAACGTTATGCCATATAGAATAGCCGTCTTCGTGAGTTTCAGTGTATTTATTTTGACCGTCAATACCGTAGCTAATATATCCTCCGCCATTGAAGATTAATTTCATCGCTCCAGATAAATTTAATCGATATGCCAGCATAACAGGTAATTCAATATAAACCCTGTTTTCTACACCTTTGAATGGAATCATTTCACTTCCATAGGAGGTGGGGTCGCTGCTATATGATCCTTCATTTTTGTATCCTTTACTGATTAACATCAACGACGGCTGAATTCCCCAGTGATTTGTAAAGTAATACTCTATCCCAACTCCGAATTGATATCCGGGTTTCATATTGACTCCTTGAAGGCTTTTGTTTACTACCCTGCTAAAATTCATACCTGCCTTGACATTCCACTCTATTTGACTGTGGCCGTAAAAAGTAGATAAAAAAAAGAATAAAAATGTAATATTTTTTTTATAATTATATTCATAATGAATGGTTTAATAATTGATATTAAAATTAATAAACAAAGGCATGATCACCAATATTTCAAATCATGCCTTTGTCTATTAATCGTTTAATTATATCATTGCTCTGTAAAAGTTGCCGCAGGCAGAGTTTGATCCACAGAAATAAGCAATCCACCCCATCCGCTAAATTCTGTTCCTCGGTTGGTTTATACTGCGGCTAATTCTTTGCCAAATTCTCTTATTACGTTTATTATTTCGTTTTCTCGCGTAGCGGAGGGTTTCTTTGTGCCTCTTATATAAGATGCCAATAGACTTTGTTGTATACCTATCCGTCGTGCAATAGCCGACGCATTTAACTCGGGATGGGTAAGAAAAATGCGAGAAATTCGTTGTGGTTCCGGGTCGTCGTACAAGAAACTTTCGACAGACATATCTTCGTCGATTTCTTCCCAACGAATACCAATATTGTCATATTCAAAATTATTTCGTTGTTCCGGCGAGGCGTGTAGCAAACGCGGATACCATAGCAATGATTGCCATAATTGTTTCCCGGTATCGGTAAAGATAAAAATCTTGTCATCTGCAAACCATAACTTCTCTATATTCATGTCATTTTTATTTTAATCTGTTATCAAAAACATTTTTCCATTCGTTTATAAACACTTCTCTGTTTTCCTCAATAATGCTTTCGGCAATTTTCAAGTCTTTGTTTTTAATTCCTGTATTGAATATCAATCTCACTTCGTTTTCTATTTCGTATTTTGCCTTACCGTCAGCATTTTGAACATGAACATGAATAGGCTCATGGTCATGGCTGAAAAAGTGAAAGCGAAGTCCCAATGCGTAAAAAAACGGTTGGCATATCCATGTTATTTTAAAATTACGCAGTAAAGATAGGATATGTTTTTATAACCTGCAACCATTAAACGAAATTTTTCATCCAACACAACTTTACACAAAGTGCAAATCATTCGGATGGGTAGTTGGTTTACTTTTCAAAAAAGTGAATGAATACGGAAATTTATCGTGATAATTTCAACAAATGTATACTGATTACAAAAAACTAACTGTATCTTTGCGACACGTATTTTATATGACCCAATATTTTTTATTAAAAATCATTTAAAAATGAAAAAGAGTATTTTTTGTGCTGCCCTCACAGTAATTATGGGCTTGTCTGCGATTGGCGCAAATGCGCAATTTACTGCTATTGCTACTGATGTTAAACCGTTGATGATTGGACAGGACGTTCCCGACAAAATGCTTGTCGATGGAACCGGGGCTTCAAAGTCGCTCCACAGCGTTATTGGCGACAAGCCGACTATAATCATGTTCTATCGCGGTGATTGGTGCACCAACTGTATCAATCACTTCAACGAAGAAATCGTTCCCAACCTTCAGAAGATTAATTCCTTGGGTTACAACATTGTGTTCATCAGCCCTGACGATGCTGAGCATATTCGTACGACTGCCGGCAAAATCAACGCTTCGCCCTCGATGATGTATTCGGATGCGGCAGGCGAACTTTCGGTTGCCATGGGAATTGCCTGGCAACAACCGGAAAGAATGTTAGAACGCCTTGCAGAATATTCCGGAGGCAAAAACAAAGGATTTGTGCCTGTTATTTCTGTATTTGTAGTAGGCCCCGACAAGAAGATTCTTTTTGAAGATGTGCGCCCTGACGGTATTCGTTCAGCATCTCGCATCAAAGGTAAATTGCTTATGGCCGTTCTTGAGAATCTGAAATAGTGGTAATTATCTGCCCTGTAGTTACTACTGTTATCGCGATTTCATCGTTCTTTTCTAATGGCCAGTTTAAGTATAACTGTACTTTCCGATCGTCATTTTTGAAATAACGGAAGCCTATGCGCTTACCGTTGACCTTTACGGTAAAACTTGTCTGCGCATTGTCAATGGTTACTTTCGATGCATTGTTAAACTCGAATACCGGCAGGATAGGGGTTTTGAGGATAAGATTGCCCACTACGCCGCCTACCGGCTGAAGTTTGGCTTCTTCTTCAGCCGCCCGAACCGGTTTCCCGACTCCACCCGGACGCAGGAAAGGATTGAGGAAGCTCTGTGGCTCTTCCGACTCCGGATAATAGAGGACGCCCCCTGAAAAGCCCATATTGTTATTGGGGAATTGCGGGTTTGTCGACTTTTTGACGGTGATATCATAGATCATGGGAGTAGACCACGATACCCAATTGACCAATGGGTTATGATAGGCATGATAAGCGTCGTCCCGCAGTGTTTCGTATACGGTGCTGCCCCACGCAATCAAAGCGTCTTCGCTATCAATCTTCAACGTTTCGCCACCACCGTAAAGACCGGATCGGAGGGTCAGGTAGCGATTGAGTTCCTCATCATGTTGCAGATACTTCCAATCGCCCGGTAATACCCTGAAATACGGATCACCGACCTTATTTTCATACCAAAGTCCCAAATCGCCCGACCAGAAAAGACGTTTAAAGGCTTCGAATCCCCATGGGTCGTAGCGATAGAAAACCCAGCGGTTGCTGACCGGCGTCCATGTGCCATCGTTCGTTCCATCTTTCGATTCGCGGCTGGTGCCGTGCCAGTAGGTTGCTCCGGTTGAGACATATTCGCCCCTGCTCGAGAGATAAGCGCCCACATCGTTTTCGTCATAGTACCTGCGCCCGTTTTCTTCACTTCGCGCTGTGTTATGGGCTGAGGTAATGTTGGTGTACACCCAGGGCGCGTAACTATTGGGACCGGTATAACTGTCAATCCCATGCCCTCCTTCATGATAGAGCAGAAACTCGTTTTTGTAGCGGGTCATGCTGTAATCACGGGTGATATTGTTCGCCTGATCTTGAAAGATATTGCCGCCCCAACCTTCTACATATAGTCCTGTGTGGTAGTTGCCTGCTTGTTGACCTCTACGTTCGGGCTGCTGGTTGGGGTGTTGGCCTTCGGCTACGACCAACATACCGCCACCTTGCCCGACAGAATAGTCGGCTATCCGCTGTCCGGGGCGATCGAATTTGGAGGAAGTGATTATTTCTTCAGTTGTGTAGGCTATTCCGCTTGGCCACTGCGTATATTCTTTATACAGGTTGTTGGTAAACTGCAAATCATAATACATGGCTGACACGATAAGCACATCTTTGGGCACATCGGTATCGCCATAGATATAAACACCTGTCAACGGGCTACGGTATACATTTCCTACCCAAGGTTTGAAATCTGCCGGATGATATTTTGATGCAAGCAGTTGATTGCCTGCCCAGTCACGCACAGGGCTGTCATTCAGGAATTGCACCCTGAATATACCGTTCATTCCGGCGCCGTATCTGTTGATTGCCTCATTAACATCTATATATTGTCCCATTTGCAGTGCAGTCGGGTTTGTGGTTTCATTGTTTTCTATCCATCCTCCGGCAGATATTTTGCGTTCGTACAAATCATTTTGTGTAAACCCGCGAAAACTCCTGCCGAAGTTGCCAACCGTAAAACTGAATGATGTATCACGTGGCAGTTGCAGTGTAATAGCCCGCCATAAATATCCGCCTGCCATGGTATGGTTG
>JAIRJR010000242.1 GCA_031260575.1 Tannerella sp. | reverse complement strand
ATGCTTTTGAGCGAATCAAGTAGTATTTTAAGGGTAAATTATAAAAAAAATATCGAAAGAATGGGGACAGGCATTTTAGATATGACAACCCGATGCGTAGATTATGGACTGCCTGAACCAAGTTTGAAAATGAGAGACGGGTTTGTTGCCACAATTTTCCGTAAGAAAGGATTGGCTTTTGAAAAGGTAATCGAAGAAAGTGGCGGAGAAAAGATTATAGATAAAAGTGTAACAGGTGGTCAGACAGGTAGTCAGACAGGCGATCAGATGATTTCGGAAGTACAGCAAAAAATTATTGACATTGTGGTTGAAAATCCAAAAATTTCTCGAAAAGAAATATCAAATATGCTGAACATAAATACATCTGCAATACAAAAGCACTTTGAAAAATTGAAGAAAATGGGTATCATACACAGAGATGGTGGCGATTTTGGCGGATAAATGTACTATTGACAATAAACAGAAAATCTTTTAATTGAAGCATAATCCTCTCGTAAAAAACCACATATCAAATATCACGCTCATTTCAAATGCATCTGGGAATTATCGGCTCTTATCACCGCACGTCGTAGATAGGGTTTTTTAAGGTTTTTATCTAAAATATTGATGATATACCCATTGGAATAATGGCAGGAAAAACCGTTTTCTTCTAAAAAATGTTTTAAAACCATTTCATCGTGATGTTTGTGATATGTACAAATAGCTATTTTCAGGTTCGGATGATTATGGATGACTTTTACTGCTCCTTTCAAAAGATTTAATTCAAACCCTTCTACATCTGCTTTAATAAAATCAATTCTTGGAATGACTTTACAAAAAGTGTCAAGTGTTATCGAATGTTCTCCATCTATATCAGATATAAATTTTTTAATAATGCGAACTTTTTCTTTCCAAGGTTCAAAAGTGGATTTTAGGGCATCAAACCATACATCCTCCGGTTCAAAGATTATAATTTCGGATACCTTTTCTATAATACTCAGAGAAAAGATACCTTCAGCTGCTCCAATATCAAATACGATGTCTCCGGATGATACAATGAAATGTGGTGATAAATAACGATGCGGTGAATCTTCATCTTGTTCGACTAAGAGTGTTTGAATGTATTTTTTGATTTCAAGATCAGTTTTACCCTTTGGAAAATACATTTTTTTCCCTTCATATAGATAATAATGCATTTTTTTTGAATCATCATAAACTAAATGAATATCAGATATGTGGTACTTTTTCGTATAGTTGTAGCAAAAAATTGTTATTTTTTTCGTAAGTAAATAGCGAATTATTTCTTTTTGCTCTTCATTCATTCCATTAAGAAAATAATAAAATAGAATTTTAATTTGTAAGCAAAGTCTTTTGATTTTTCTAAATAGAATCATTGCGATATTGATAAGTTTTACAGGACAAAAGTACTAAAATTTTCCTAAAAAAACCAACAAAAAAAGTTTTCCCATCAGATATGAATAATAATCAGTGTATCGTTATTTTTCCAATTTATAAATCCTTGGATGAACAGGAAAAAAAGTCTGTGAGGCAAGGAATTAAAATGACAAATGGATTTAAACATGTTTTTATTGCACCGGAATCATTGGTTTTAGATGATTCGTTTGAGGAATTTTTGCCTGTTGAAATCGTACGCTTTGAGAATTGTTTTTTTGCAGGGATAAAAGGTTATAGCACACTAATGTTGTCTAAACATTTCTATTATCGATTTCAGGATTATGAGTTTATCTTGATACATCAGACTGATGCTTATGTTTTTAAACCTGAATTGGATTATTGGTGCAACCTTGATTACGATTATATCGGCGCTCCTTGGTTAGAACCGGAAAAAAAATTTAAAAATAAATGGAGAAAGGTTGTGTTTGAAGCTTTTCTACATTTATTTTTTGAAAAATCAGAGCACTGCTTACAATACTTAAAAGTAGGAAATGGCGGATTATCTTTACGGAAAACCACTGCTTTTATTGAAGTTTTGGAGAAAGCCCCCAAGTTTCTTTTCTCCTTTTATAAAAAATACTTGATTCATTCATTGAATGAAGACATGTTTTGGGGTATCATGGCTAATCGCATCATAAAAGATTTTAATGTTCCAAATTGGAAACGAGCATTAGGCTTTGCTATGGAAACTAAACCTGCCACCGCTTTTCAACTAAATGATAATCAACTACCATTTGGATGTCATGCAATGTATAAATATGAGCCGGAATTTTGGATGCAATACATTAAATAAATGGATTTACCCTCATTTTCAATCATCACCGTCACATACAATGCTGCTAAAGTATTGGAGAAAACCATACTTAGTGTCATCAATCAAACCTATTGTGACATTGAATTGATTATTATTGATGGAGATTCTAAAGATGAGACAGTGAACATAATCCGTCAATATGAATCCAATATTAGCTATTGGATCAGTGAGCCTGATCAAGGGATTTATGATGCGATGAACAAAGGATTATTGGCTGCAACCGGCGATTATGTTTGGTTTTTAAATGCCGGTGATGAATTGCAAAATCATATGATTGTTTGGGAAGTTGCGAAGATTGCTTTCCAAAAAAAGTTGCCTGACATCTTATATGGAGAAACGGATTTGATAGACTTTGAAGGGAAAATATTGGGTAAACGACGATTAAAAGCGCCTCAAAAACTCGACCGGAAAAGTTTCAAAATGGGCATGTTGGTTTGTCACCAGGCTTTTATTGTCAAACGTTCGATAGCGCCCGAATATAACCTCCAATACCGGTTTTCGGCTGATTTTGAATGGTGTATCCGATGTATGAAAAAAACAAAAAAAATTACTCATACACAAATGCGACTTGTTTATTATCTGTATGAAGGTTTAACAACGGCTAACCGGAAAAAATCTCTAAAGGAACGTTATGCCATTATGTGCAAATATTATGGTACTTTTGTCACATCAACATTGCATATATGGTTTGCAATCCGGTTTTATTGGGCTAAATTTACAAAACAAACGATTTAAATAATTAAAAAATAATAATAATGAGAAAATACGCAGAAAAATATGGTCCGCATTTATTCGCTGTGATATTATTTATCGGGCTATCATTAACCTATATGGCTCCAATTGTTTTGGAAGATAAAGAATTATTTCAAAACGACATAATCAGTTCGCAAGCTTGGGGAAAAGATTTAAGAGACTACCATCAGCAAACCGGCGAATATGCATTTTGGTCAAATTCCATGTTTAGCGGCATGCCGGCTAATTATACATTTATGCCTCCGATAAGCAACCTTTTCAATTACTTTGATCATATCATATTTTCTGTGTTTCCGATGAATATGGCATTGATTTTTCTTTACTTGATAGGTTTTTATATTTTCTTGTTTAGCATCGGATGTAAACCGAAATTAAGTGTGATTGGATCCATTGCTTATACATTTGCATCCTATAGTATAATCATTATTGTAGCAGGCCATGTAAATAAGGCCTTGGTTATGGCTACGATGGCTCCCATGATTGGTGGTATCATTTTAACGTATCGAAAGAAATATTTACCCGGAATAATTATTACCTTAATATTTACCGGACTGAATGTTTTATGGGAACACCACCAAATATCATATTATCAATTAATTATTATTATAGTTCTGGCTGTCACTTATTTGATTTACGCCATTCAAGAAAAAACCGTCAAAGATTTTTTAAAATCTTCAGCTATATTATTGGTAGTTGCACTTATTGCGGTTTTGCCTTCGTTTGGAAAGTTGTATTCAACAGCCGATTATACGAAGGAAACTATGCGGGGTGGAGCCGTTTTACAAACCAACGCAGAAGGTAAGAAAGAAAGTACGGGTCTGGATATTGATTATGCTTATATGTGGAGTTACGGAAAAAGTGAAACAATGACATTACTGATTCCGAATTTTAACGGTGCATGTTCTGGTTACAACATTGGGACGGATTCCGAATTTTACAGGTTTTTACAAAAAGCAGGGTTAGGAGCGCAAGCAACGCAAGCCAGTAAACAAGCGCCTATGTACTGGGGCGATCAACCGGGGACTTCAGGACCTGTGTATATGGGAGCTATTATTTGCTTTCTATTTATATTGGGTTTATTTGTTGTAAAAGGGCCGGAAAAATGGTGGATGTTGATTGCCACTATCATTGCGATAATGATGTCGTGGGGAAGACATTTTCCATTACTCAATGATTTTCTATTCTATCACTTACCATTGTATAATAAATTCCGTGTACCTGCAATGACGTTGGTCATCCCACAAATTACGATGGCTGCTTTGGCTATATTGGCTCTTAAACAAATATTGGAAGACAAAGGAAAACGGGATCAATATATTAAACCCCTCTATATTTCCTTTGGAATAACGGGTGGTTTATGTTTGATTTTTGCATTAATAGGAGGTAGTTTGATGAGTTTTTCGGGCACTGAAGATCGTCAAATACAAAGTCCCGAACTTCTTGCAGCAATTATCTCCGATCGGAAAAGTATGCTTATATCTGATGCATGGCGCTCATTTTTTTTCATTGCCGCAGTTGCAGGATTCCTTTGGTATTATTTGAGAAAATCTCTTAAAATAACTTATTTGATTTCAATCATTGGAATATTGATTTTTATTGATTTATGGATGGTCGACAAGCGGTTTCTCAATTTTGATTCTTTTTTACCTAAAAAAACTGCAACAGAATTTACCACCACCCCGGCCGATCAACTCATTTTAAAAGATCAAGACCCTCATTACCGCGTTTTAAATCTGACTTCAAGTACATTTCAAGAATCGAGAACTTCAAATTTTCATAAATCAATAGGAGGATATAGCCCTGCTAAACTTCGTCGTTATCAGGATATCATTGATTATTACTTCTCAAGCGGGAGTCTCAATGAAAATATTTTAAATATGTTAAATGCCAAATATTTTATTTATCCGACACAACAACAAGGGCCGCAAGTACATTTTAACGAAAATGCACTTGGAAATGTGTGGTTTGTTAAGCAAGTACATTGGGTAAATTCGCCGGATGAAGAAATTGCTGCCCTCAAAGATTTTGATCCTTCGCAAATCGCAGTCATTGATGCGGAATGGAAAGAAAAAGTTCCAAATTGGGAAAAACTTCAATTTTCAGAAACAGATAGCGTTGCATCAATCCAATTGAAAGATTATATTAATCCGGGATACTTGGTATACGAAAGTTCAAGTACACAACGCCGGTTGGCTGTTTTCTCGGAAGTTTTTTATAAAACCTGGAAAGCATATATTGACGGATTGGAAGTACCTTTGATACGTGTAAATTATATTCTACGCGGATTAGAGGTACCTGCCGGAAATCATACCATTGAATTGAAATGTACGGATGAAATCTATCTGCAAGGCGCTAAAATATCGCTTATCGCTTCGATCATCGCCGGCTTGGTGCTGTTGAGTTTGTTTGGATATGGTATCCGGAGAATAATTAGAAAATAGGGTGTTTATTTTGTGTTGATAAGATTTGTATATAATGGTGTAAAAAAAAATAAACTTTTCCAAACAACCATTTTTTTCACCCTTATTTGTATCAATTCAAATCTCTTGAAAGAAAAAAGAATGTTTTGATTCATTTACCAACATTTTCATCCACTCAAAAATCCATCTCAAGGGTGGAAAATTTTAAGCTTTCATACTTATGAACACTTGTTTATAAAAATAAATAATCAATTAATATATAATTTATTAAATATATTTTAGCATGTTAATATCTTGTACATAAACAAGTCAATTTACTAAATAATGAATATACCAAGAAAAAATAAAAATTTAATCAACACTTTCAACAGGATAGTATATACATTAAAATTTAAAGTTTTTTAAAAGAAAATATTTAATTAATATATTGTTGATAAAAAAACATGTTCATTAATTGCCGAATAAGGATATCGAACAATTGATTTTTAATTCGAGTATTTTTTTTAAAATTATTTGTAATTTTGAAAGAGAATGTATATCTTTGCCCGCAAACTAATTCATATCTACACATAAAAAAATAAAAAAATGGCACGTCCGGTAACTTTGTACACCATTCAATGGGGTGATCTCTCTTTAGAGACAATTTGTAAAAAAGCAAAATCATTTGGATACGACGGTTTGGAACTTGGTTTGCCCAGCCACGTCGACGTAAGTCGTACAGACGAAGCTTATTATTTGGGAATTAAAGAATTGTTGGCAAAATACGACATGCAGCTTTTCGCTATATCCTCTCATTTGATAGGGCAGGCAGTTTGTGATAATATTGATTTCAGGCATAGGGCAATTCTACCGGATCATATTTGGGGAGACGGAGATCCTGAAGGTGTTAGGCAAAGAGCTGCCAAAGAATTGATTCAGGCAGGTTATGCAGCCAAAATGTTAGGAGTGGATACGGTAGCAGGTTTTACCGGCAGTTCAATTTGGCAATATTTATATTCTTTTCCACCTGTCCCGGAAGAAACAGTTGAAGAAGGATTTCGTGATTTTGCACGCCGATTTACGCCCATTCTTGATGAATACCAAAAATTAGGAATTCGTTTTGCACTTGAAGTTCATCCTACCGAAATAGCATTTGATACCGTAACAGCTGCACGTGCGGTGGAAGCTGTCAATAATCATCCGGCTTTCGGTTTTAACTATGACCCAAGCCATTTTGGATATCAGGGAGTGGATTATGTGGAATTTCTATACCGTTTTGCAGATCGAATATTCCATGTTCACATGAAAGATGTTTATTGGAGCGATACACCTAAACCGGCCGGTGTCTTTGGTGGATATGTTACATTTGGAAACCCGAATCGTTATTGGAATTTCCGCAGTCTGGGCAGAGGAAACATAAACTTCGAAGAAATAATCAGAGCGCTAAATGATATTGGTTATAAAGGGCCGCTATCGGTTGAATGGGAAGATAGCGGAATGGATCGCGAACATGGAGCGCGTGAATCGTGTGAATTTGTTAAACAAATGGATTTTGAACCGTCAGCTATTGCGTTTGATGCAGCTTTTGAGAAAAAATAACCGTTTTTTTTTTATAGTTTTTCATAATTTTTAAGTTTTATTTGTTAGGAGTCCTCCGGTTGTAAATTCAATCGGAGGATTTTTTTTCTAATTCAGGTTACATTTGGATACAGTTTTATATCTGTATACAAATTCGGGAGATAAATAATTTGAATAACTTTGACAGACTTCGGTTGAAAAATCAATACCACACCGGATAATTTTTCTCCATGTTTCTTCCGGGATTGTAGCCAAATCATGATAACCGATATTGTATTTTAATAATCCGTAAATAATGCCGGCATTGAAATTATCGCCGGCGCCTATTGTACTGACAGGAATTATTGGAAATGTATCAAAATGCATCCGAATGGATTCGGTAAAAAGATTGACACCTTCAGATCCATGCGTTGAAATGAACCTTCTGCAATAATATTGTACTTCATTTTTATAGACGCTTTCAGGATCGGTATTGCCGTATAAATTAAGAAAATCCTCGTCCGAACCTCTCACTATATCTGCAAATTCGTAATTTTCAATTACCGACGGACGAACGCGAATGGCTTCGGATGCATGCGATTTTCTAAAATTTGGGTCATAGTAGATAATGGCTTTACGCGATTTCGCATATTCCAATAATTCTACGATACGCTCGCGAATCAGCGGATTAAGTGCATAATAGGAAGCAAGAATCAATATATCGTCCTGATTGATAACCGGAAAAGATGAGGTTGCCTTTGATATGGAATGGCTTGTGTAAAAGATATAATCGGCATTGTTAGAATCGTTGAGGAACGCTAACGAAACGGGTGTTTTTTTTTCGGATAATTTAAATATATGTTCTGTTGACATATTGTTTGCATGCAAAAAATCCATTATGATCTTCCCCACCCGGTCATCTCCCAATTCACCCAAAAACGTCACAGGCAATCCCATTCGGCTCAACGAAACCATCCCATTAAATACCGAACCGCCGGGTACAGCGGCATAAGGTAAGTTGTCCTTAAAAATTATGTCCAGAATAATTTCTCCTATACCAATTACTTTTCTCATTGAATTTGATTTTTTTGTACATCATTGACCGCTTTCGGATATGCAAAAGTAGTGTAAGTTGATAGATATGCAAAATAAACTTGTTGATTTTTATTTCCGGGCGTAGCCTGCTATCATAAAATACCGTATATTTGCATCTCCTAAAATGTTAAAGGCAATAATTATGCGAAAATGGATATGTTATTTCTTGTTTTTGATCTATGGATTTGGAATGATGGTTGCATGCAGGCAATCGACTGATTTTATTGTAAAAGGAGTTATCAACCATGCTGACGGACAAATTGTTTATTTGGAAAATGTGGGACTTTCGTCGGTCGTATTGATGGATTCGGTCAAATTGAATTCCTCAGGACAATTCAATTTTAAAAAACCCCGCCCGGAATACCCTGATTTTTACCGTTTGCGATTGGTTAATCAACTGATAAATTTTGCAATCGACTCGACGGAAACAGTTATCTTTAACGCAGATGCTGAGTCTTTTGCCACTTCATACACTGTGGAAGGATCAATCAATAGTTCAGCCATAAAGGAAATCACATTAGCCCAGTTAGAGGCAAATCAAGAAATAAAGCGTGCGCGTAATGAACTGAAAGCAGGCAATATTCAAGACTCTACTTATCAACAGGCATTACTCAACGCTGTCGATAAATATAAAAAAGAAGCGCTAAGACATATCTATGGGATGCCAATGTCGACTGCAGCCTATTTTGCACTCTTCCAAAAAATAGATGGTTTGTTGTTTTTTGACCTCTATGACAAGAACGATTCACGTGCTTTTGGAGCGGTAGCTACAAGCCTTCACACGCTTTACCCCAATAATCAGAGAGCGATGCATCTGTATAATCTGGCATTACAATCAATAAAAGCGAATCGAAGCGATGGTAGGATCGATGTAGATGTAAATGAGGTTGATTTTTTAGAAATTGAATTACCTGACATTTCGGGTGCCAAAATAAAACTATCTGAAGTAGCCAAAGGAAAAGTTGTTATTCTCAATTTTACGGTCTATCAGTCGGATTTCTCGCCCAATCTCAACCAGCGATTGGATAATTTATTTTCAAAATATAATACAAGAGGTTTGGAAATATTTCAGGTCTCTTTGGATAGCGATTTGCATCTTTGGAAAAATGTGGTTTCCCATTTAGGATGGACATGTGTACATGACCCGCAATCCATGAACTCAAAATTAGTATCGCTTTACAATGTACAAAAACTACCCGCTTTGTTTCTGTTCGACAGAAAGGGGAGTATAGTCAAACGTATTGAAGATGTAAGCGTACTCGATAGAGATATACAAGCCTTGCTGTAATACAATTATTTATCCCTCGCCGGCAAGTAAGCCGCTTTCTCCATATCTTTCAGATTTTTCAAAGGTGTGGGTGGGTTGAGATATTTGGATAGAAATATCCAAATCTTCAAACGGATTTCGCGCGATTCACGAAGGTCTATCCTGTCGAACGAATGGCCTCCCGGAATATCTTTAAAAATCTCGTACTCAAACTTCTTCCCAGCAGCTTTTAATGCACGGATCAGCGATTCGACTTCCGATACATGTACATCATCATCGTTGGTATTGGTATGGACAAGCAGGGGTGTTTGGAGTTTTTCGACATGCCATACCGGTGAGCGCCGTCGGTACTCCTCAATATCTTCGCGAGCTGTTTTCCCAATGTGATAATCAGCCGAGAACTGCTGCCGGTAGTTATCTGTAGAATAACCCATCCGCGCAACCAAATCCGATA
>JAIRJR010000072.1 GCA_031260575.1 Tannerella sp. | reverse complement strand
TGGTGTTATCACTCCCCCCAAACCAAATTAACAGGTCTTTCAGGAAAAACATACTTAATGTTATGGTAAACAGAGAAATAATAAAAGTCAATATCAATGCATTACCCAGTACATGCTCGGCTTTGTCGATCTCTTTTTTCCCCAGAAAGATGGAAATATGAGCCGTAGCGCCAACAGCAATTAGCATCCCGAAAGCCTGAAGAAACATTAGGATCGGAAACGTGAGTGTCATTCCCGATATGGCTAACGGACCTACGCCTTGCCCGATATAAATCCTGTCAACAATGTTATACAACGAATTAACCAGCGTGCCCACTACAGCGGGGATTGCATATTGCATCAACAACCGCCCCGGCTTTTCATGCTCCAATCGCCATGTTATTTCATTCGACATAAAAAATTATTATTATAAGTTTCAGGTTTCTGATTTCGGATTTCCTGTCACGAATTTAACTTTCAGTTATTTAATATTTGTTTCAAGGGAGATTAAGTGAAGAGCCGAGATCAACGCCGACACACTATCCACAATCATTTCTGTTCCGTCTTTTTGATCGATTCGCAAACGCTTCCCTGTTTCACAGTATACATTAATATACGCTTTTTTTTCCTGTAATGGGAGATAACCATTCCGCAATAAAGCATTACCCACCCATTTAGCCGTAAGGGGATCGCCTTCAATACCAATCGGATAGTCCGGCATGATCGCTTTCAATTTCCCGGACGACCGGTCAAAAACGACTCCGTTTCTTCCAAAGAATGTTTCAAATTTGCCACTCAAAATCAAATCTTCGGGCGTTCCGTAATGTATAGGGCGCTCTTTCGCCTGCAACCATAAACAGTCGCCTGTTTGAATAATCAGGTCCAAGTCGTGTGTAGACAATAAAATCGCTTTTTGCTGTTCTATCGCCAACCGGCGAAGCAATGTCATCGTCTCTATCCGACTCGTCATATCCAAAAATGCGGTCGGCTCATCCAACAAAATCACCGGACACTGTTGTGCCAATACTTTGGCAATCATCGCTTTTTGACGCTCCCCATCACTCAATTCCGAAATATAGTGTTTCGCTTTTTGCGAAATCCCCGCTGCCTCAATCGACTCTTCAATGATTTGATGGTCGCGAGCATTAAGTTGACCTAAAAAACCGGTATAAGGATGCCTGCCTAACGAAACCAATTCATAAACGGAAATACCTCCCGCATTGGTTTTATCCGTTAGGACAACACCTATCGTCTGTGCCAACCTGTTTTGAGAATAATCCCTCAAATCTTTACCCATCAACTTTATGCTACCGTTCAAAGCCGGTTGAAATCCGCATAACGTACGAATCAATGTCGATTTCCCCGCCCCATTCAATCCCAGCAATCCCGTCAGTTCGCCTGCAAATAACTGAAGATTCAACGATTCGTGCACAAAATGCACCCTTCCGCCACTTGATCTATATCCAATTGATAAAGATGATGTTTCAATAACCGGTTCCATCCTCAACAACTTGTTCATATAAATGCCGTTTCTTCGTGTTTGTTTGTTTTGGGGTAAATTCGCGTCATTCGTGGCCTAACCTCAATTAAAATACTGAATATTCCTCCTATTCACAATGACATAAATAATAACCGGCGCCCCCAGAATCGGCGTAATCGCATTCAAGGGGAATACGATGCCTGTCCCCGGCATCACACTCAAAAGATTGCATAACAACGCCATACACGAGCCTGTTAGAATTGTCGCCGGCATCAGCAACTTATGATTCGATGTCCCCAAAAGTAACCGTGCAATGTGAGGAACTGACAATCCGATAAATGAAATCGGTCCGCAGAAAGCCGTAGTAACTGCCGTCAACAAGCCGGAACAAAATAATATCCAAATACGGGTCTGTTTGATTTTTACACCTAAATTGGCGGCATACGTATCTCCGAGCAAAAGTGCATTTAAAGGTTTGATTAGCAAAACAGCTACAAGCAATCCCACAAGCGTACAAATCGCAAAAAAGGGAAGGCGTGCATTCGAGACGCCCGAAAAGTCGCCCATACCCCACAATACAAATGCCCGAACCCTGTCAGCTGTGGCATAATAATTTAATAGAGCAATCATTGAAGAAGCCAAATAACCTATCATGATGCCGATAATCAGCAGCATAACATTATTTGTCACTTTTGTCGAAAAGAAAACTATCATACCCAGAATACAACCCGCACCTACCAATGCAGCCAGCACAATTGCCAACGAAGCGCCAAAAGTCGAATTGGAAAGCAATCCGAACGAACCTCCTGCAAAAAATATCATCACCGCAACCCCCAGATTTGCGCCATCACTAATACCCAATATAGAAGGCCCCGCCAATGGATTCCTGAACAAAGTCTGCAACAACAATCCGCTTGTAGCTAACGATGCACCTGCCAATAATGCAGTAACCGATTGAGGGAAACGCGATTGCCGGATGATATTCTGCCAAGCCGTCTGCTCTGTCCCATACCCGAAGAGAATAGAAAACACCTCATGCAATGGAATCGAAACCGACCCAAACATCAAATTCCCTACGTACAAGCCCAATAGCAGAAATATCAACAGAATATAATAACCAACTCCTTGTTGTTTCATCGCGCAAAGGTAGAAGTTTTTTTTGCGTTGCAACATTCAATTGCAGTAAAATGATTAGCGCGTATTGAAAAGTAAAACCGTCATTTCGTCATCAAAACATTATCTTTTGATAAATAATCCACAAATCCGCCCATAAAAAAAGGATTTCGTCCGTTTGCTTGAAAAAAACTTTTAACTTTGCATGAAATCGGTAAAATTTGTCAATTTATTCCTGAATGAGCCTGTATAACAGCCTGAAAGAAGTATCCCATACGCTGAAAGACGATAAGCAAAGCGGACTATATGAGCAATTGGTAGACTTGAGTGCGCAAGCTTTGGAATTGCAACAAGAAGTACACCGCCTCACCGTCGAAAATGCCAATCTCAGGAAAAACAGTCAAATCGAAAACCAAATCCAACGACACAAAGAACCCTATCTGACCCTAAGATACGACAATGAACGGATTTTATACTGCGCCCGGTGCTGGGATTATGAACAAAAGTTAGTTCAGGTGAAATGTATGGAATCGGGCGACTACCGGTGTATGCAATGCAACAATACCGGCTCATACGAAGATATTTTTAAACCGAATACTAAACTTCGAGCCAATACACAACGGGTTGTATTGTTTGTAAAATAAAGAACGATTTTAATGTACAATATTGAATGAAGAAAGTAGTCGTAATCGGTGCGGGGATTTCCGGATTGTCGGCTGCCATATATGCGCAACGGTGCGGCTTTGATGTAACACTTTGTGAGCAACACAGTATGGCAGGCGGAATGTGTTCCGGTTGGAGACGTAAAGGGTATTTTTTTGAATGTGCGTTGCATTGTACCGGTTCCAATCCGAAAACAGAACTGTATACATTATGGGAAGAAACCGGCGCATTGAGCAAAACCGTGAAAATCAATTTACCCGAGATATACCATGCCGTAGAATGGGAGGGTCAGGTCATCAATTTATATCAGGACATCAATAAAACGGTAGCGCATCTGAAAGCGATTTCGCCTGCTGATACAAAGCAACTCAGGCGTTTGGTAAACGACGTCAAAGCGTTTTCGTGTTTGCAAATGCCTGTTTTTGACATCAAGGGTGTTAAAACGCTAAATCCGAAACGAATGACGATCGGTGGTCTGCTGAAAATGCTGCCTGTGCTTCCCGGATTAGGAAGATTGTACAATAAGTCGTGTAAAAAATACCTCGACAAATTTGCGCATCCGGGTATCCGACGACTGTTTCGCATCATACCTGACGACTATTCATCGATCAGCCTGATTGCCACATTATCTACGTGGAATAACGGCGATGGCGGTTATCCCGAAGGCGGTTCTTTGGAAATGATCGGCAGAATGGTTAAAACTTTTGAAGAATTGGGCGGCAGGTTGCTCTTGAAAACAAAGGTACAAAAGGTCGACATTGAATACGGAACCGTTACCGGCGTCGAATTAGAAAACAAGAAACTTGAAGCCGATGCCGTGATTGTCACACAGGAGACCATAGCGGC
>JAIRJR010000026.1 GCA_031260575.1 Tannerella sp. | reverse complement strand
TAACAACCGTTTCAACGCGTACGAATTTCAACGAAACCGCTTTCTTTTATCCCAAGCTACGAACAAACGAAAACGGCGAAGTATTGATTGAATTTACGATGCCTGAGGCGCTGACACGCTGGAAGTTATTGAGTTTTGCACACACAAAAGACTTTAAGGTTGGGAGTTATACGAATGAATTAATTACGCAGAAACAAGTAGCCATCAGCGCGAATGTTCCGCGATTCTTCCGTGAAAACGATGTGATTGAATTGACGGCTAAAGTAAATAACCTGACCGAAAACGACCTGAACGGACAAGCCCTGCTCCGGCTTTACGACGCCGTGACCATGCAACCGGTAGACGACATCATCCAATCAGACAAAACCCTGTCGTTTGATGTTAAGGCAGGCGGAAGTACAGGATTGAGATGGAAACTTATCATACCGGAAGGCCTGCAAGCAATAACCTATCAACTTACGGCACAAGCCGGTACGCATACAGACGGCGAAGAGAAAACAATATCCGTACTGACAAACTCTATGTTAGTAACCGAAACGCTTCCATTCAGTGTTCGCGCCGGTAAAGAAAAAACATTCATCTTCGACAGACTGATAAACAACCGGTCGAACACCCTCCGCCATCACAGCCTGACGCTGGAATATACATCCGCCCCGGCATGGTACGCCGTGCAGGCATTGCCCTATATCATGGAATATCCGTACGAATGTTCCGAACAAACATTCTCCCGCTATTATGCCAATACGCTTGCAACAACAATCGTCAACCAAACACCCCGTATCAAACAGATATTTGAATTATGGAACACACAGGACAGTAGGGCGTTGTTGTCCAATCTGGAGAAAAATCAGGAATTGAAGCAAGTGATGCTGGAAGAAACGCCCTGGGTCATGCAGGCAAAGAATGAAAGTGAACGAAAAAAGCGCATCGGTTTGTTGTTTGATTTGAATCGCATGAGCAACGAAATGACACGCGCATTCAATCAATTGAAAAAGGTACAGAATGAAGACGGCGGTTTCCCATGGTTCGCAGGAAAACCCTCCAACCGGTATATCACCCAACATATAGTCGCCGGTATGGCGCACCTGAAAAAGTTAGGCGCCATGCAGACCGGCAATACGGAAGATGCGGACATGATTGTCCGGCAAGGATTAAACTACTTAGACCAGTGTATGGAAGAAGATTACAATGAGTTGATACGGCGCAAGTCCGACTTGGAAAAACAACAGATTGGTTCTATGCAGTTGCATTACCTGTATGCGTGCAGTTTCAGCGGCCCTCGACCCGAAGGAACTCGTGAGATTGTCTATAACTACTTCCTGCAACAAACCGGACAATTCTGGGCAAATTTCTCCACGTATGAAAAAGCGCTTGCCGCGCTTATCCTTCACCGGAACAACCAACCGGAAAAAGCCATGATGATTATCCGTTCTTTGAAAGAATACGCACAGCAATCCGAAGAAATGGGTATGTATTGGAAAAACAACGTCGCCGGATATTTCTGGTATCAGGCGCCAATCGAAACGCAAGCCTTGTTGATTGAGGCATTTAACGAAGTGGCAAAAGATGCGGAAGCTGTCGAAGAAATGAAAATCTGGTTGCTTCGCAACAAGCAGACGAACGACTGGAAAACAACTAAAGCGACCTCCGAAGCCATTTACGCTCTATTGATGACAGGCGGAAATCTGTTGGACGAATCAAGGTTACTGTCCATTGAAATAGCCGGAAAACCATTATCGGAAGTTGTCAAGGAAGAAATCAGGCCGGAACCCGGCACAGGCTATGTAAAAACGAGCTGGCAAGGCGTCGACATCACGCCTCAAATGGGACGTTTGAAAGTGACCAATCCGAATAATAGGGGAATAGCCTGGGGAGGTATGTATTGGCAATATTTCGAACAGTTGGACAAAATCACATCAGCCGAAACGAGCCTGCGAATGAACAAGCAACTATTCTTACGAACCCTGACCCCCAGAGGCGAAGAACTTTTTTTAATTGACAATGGACAATTGACAATGGACAGTTCGGCTTGGTCGTTAAGCGGAGCGGTCACTGAGCGTAGCCGAAGTGCCGAAACGCCGTTCACTGACCAGAATGGAGAATTAACCCCTGCTCCTGCCGACAAAACTGTCAAACTGAAAGTCGGCGATTTGGTTCGCGTCCGCATGGAACTGCGTGCCGACCGCGATTACGAATACGTCCACCTGAAAGACATGCACGCCTCAGGCTTTGAACCTGTCAGCACCCTTTCCGGCCACCGTTATCAAGATGGTTTGTGGTATTATGAAAGCGTAAAAGACGCATCGACCAACTTCTTCATCACCTACCTTCGCAAAGGAACGTACGTATTCGAGTACAACCTGCGCGTAACGCACGCTGGCGACTTCTCAAACGGTATCACCACCTTCCAGTGCATGTACGCCCCCGAATTCAGCGCCCACAGCGAAGGCATCCGCGTTATAATAGTCGAATCGGATTAATAACACACATTTCGTAAACCGAAAGCCCGCTTTTTTCAGAAGCAGGCTTTCGGGTATTTGTTTGGTGTAATAAATAAACGAATTGAATCTGACTTAATTTCTTTGCAAACGAGTTCAAAGATGCTTCTATTTTTCTTGCTGTTTTCAAATGACAATACCGGATATTCCTGACCGAATATCGAAGCAATCCGGTTAATCACTCTTTCCGGATTGCTTCACTTCGCAATGACGTTATTGTAGAATTGACATGACACTACATCATTCGTAGTAATTGTTCATTTTTTTAACAATTTGCGCCATTTCTGCACGAAACCAATAGGGCGAAAGAACTTCTATTTCATTGCCATGAGAAAGGAGTTCTTGTCTGAAATCAAAGGTTGGCGAGAGAAAATAACTAAAAACAGATTCATTGTCACTCACTTTCGTTTCTTGTTGCGAATGATGCAATGGCAAAGTATGCAGGTAGTTACATTTTTCATTGAACACCTTTACTTGAATGGCACATGCTTTTATAGTTTTTTCGACGGTGATTCCAAAAAAATCATCAAAAAAGGTTTCAGGACAAAACGATTTTGGAAATGTAAACGATGTTTCGGTAGTACGAAGATTTTTAATTCGATCAAGCGAATAGATGCGAATCTCATCGTAAGATATGCTTCGCGCTACAACATACCACCGTTGCCTAAAAACTTTTACACAATACGGTTCTATCTTAAATGTGCTCGACTCATTGCTCCAAAAACTTTGATAGGTTAGCGTTATTGTCAATTCATCGTGCATTGCTTCGATAATGGGCATAAGATAACGCTGTCCGGATGGTAT
>JAIRJR010000311.1 GCA_031260575.1 Tannerella sp. | reverse complement strand
AAGATAAATTTAAAGATATTTATAACGTACATTTTGATGCTGTCCGGAGGTTTGTTTTTTATCGTTGCGGGGATAAGGAAGAAGCTTCGGATGTGGCGCAGGATGTGTTTATGAAGGTTTGGGAAAACCGGGATGCTTTCGATACCGGAACTATAAAACCCATACTTTACAGATTGGCAACGAGTTATTTTGTTGATAATTACCGTAAGCAAATGAGCCGGATGAATTTTGAACAGGGCATGAAGCAAACGGTTCATACCGGGTCGTCGCCCGAAGATGAACTGTCTTTTAAAGAACTTACTGCCGTTTATGAAAGGATTCTGGCGCAAATGCCGGATAAACAGCGGACGATTTACCTGATGAGCCGTGAAAAGGAAATGAAATATGCTGAAATTGCCGACAGGCTTCAGATTAGCGTGAAGGCAGTCGAAAAGCACATAAGCGCCGCAATCCGGTTACTAAAGTCGAAATTTTTAATACACAAATAGTTATGGATAATATTACGATAGACCCTGAATGGTCAAAAAGCAAAGAAGAAATATGGGATGAATTGTTTGAACCGCTTGATGAACGAAGTCGCTCGACATCACCGGATGGTTTACTCCCCCGAAATTTTTCGCAAAAGAAAAGAATCCCTTTATGGCGCTATGCGGCGAGCCTTTTGATACCGGTTTTGTTAGTATGCCATTTCTACACCGTAACGGAAGAAACGCCGAGAGGTGAACACGCGGAAATCAGGCTTCCCGACAATTCGATGGTGGCGATGAACGCTGAAAGCAAGGTGTCTTATAAACCTTTCGAATGGTTTCTTTTCAGGAAGGCGGGCAGAAGGGTGAGGCTTGAGGGCGAGGCCTGTTTCGATGTGAAACCCGGCAGCCGTTTTAGCGTACAATCGGATCGTAACAAGGTACATGTGCTGGGTACAACCTTCAATGTATATGCCCGCGCCGGCGTTTACTGTGTGACCTGTATAGAAGGAAAAGTGGAAGTACAGACCGAAGGGGAAACCGTTGTTCTTCATGCAAACATGCAGGCTACGCTGCAAAAACCGAAATTACACATTAACAGCAATATAGATTCTCAGGCTGTAACCGGATGGATACAAGGCAAGTTTACGTTTGTCGGGACGCCGTTAAGGGAAGTCGTCAACGAAATCGAACGCCAGTATAATATAAAAGTAACTCCCGACAATTTTGTAAACCAAGTCTTTACAGGTTATTTTTCCAGGAAGGACAAACCGGAAGTTGTACTTGAAATTATAGGTGAACCATTCGGTATTACATTCCATATCGAATAGATGAAACGAACCGGCCTGATTTTGTTTTTGCTGCTGATGATGGTTTCAACCGTTTTCGCTCAAACCTTCCGGATGGAAATCAGTAATGAATCGTTGAACAGGGTTTTGAGGACGCTTGATATGGAAATCGCGTTCGACGACCAAGCTCTATCGACATACAGCGTATCGGTTTCAAGGATGTTTGAGAGTAAAGAGAAAGCCTTGTTATGGTTGCTGAATGATATACCTTTTCGTGTTAAAAAGATTGAATCGGTGTATGTGATTGTTCCCGATAACGAAAAAAATCCGGATCATACGAACGCCGTCCTTCAAAATTCGCAGGAAGAACAGGTTACTTTTATGGGAACGGTACTGTCGCAAACAACCGGCGAGCCGTTGGAATATGCTACCGTCAGCCTGCTCAACGCAGACAACCAGCCCATCACTTCGGCCATCACATCCGATAAAGGAAAATTCATGATTCGAACATCGCGTATTCCGTCGAAGATAAAAATCAGCTATATCGGTTTTGAAACCCTGTTGAAAGACGTTCATAACCTGCGTGGGGAACTTGGCGACTTTTTATTGATAGAGACGACAATTTTGCTGGACGAAACCATCATTACGGCAAACAGTACCCGGCATGGAATAAACCGTTCGACCTACGCCGTAACACAGCAAATGATCAACAACGCAACGAATGCGCTGGAACTTTTAGACAAAATACCCGGCGCCTATTTCGATGTTATGACAAAGACGCTTCAACTGAATAATCAATCCAATATCCTGTTGTTAGTGGACGGCATACAACAATCACAGGAATATTTGAAATACCTGTCGCCCCACCGCGTTCAGGCCATCGAAATTGTTTATGCGTCATCGGGAAGGTATTTATCTGACGATTACGCCGGTATCATTCAGTTCCGGCTTAAAAAGAATTATACGGGATACAATTTTTTCGTATCAAGCGCTTCTTCGCTGAATCTTTCTAAAACAGCCGGCAGTCACGGTCTGTCGGAAAATCATCCGGCTGCAGGTCTGTTTTTTTCAACCCGCAAGCTGACCGTTTTTGGTCTGTACGAATATGACAGGGAAAACCGTAATATGCAGTCTTCCACATACTTAACATATAATTTGTCCGACCTGACCTCCATTCCATCCGATCATCCAAACCATTTATACCAATTTGAAAATCATTTATTTAGAGGAGGAATCAATTATCAACTAACGCCCCTTCATCAAGTTGGAATACAAGCGGATTATGCAACGGGGAATACCCGCACTTTTCAGAAATATTCCATGAAACGCGCTGGTTTATATGGCAATACGAACCAAATCTTAACGCATGCAACTGAAAACCTGATTCATGCCAAGTCAATGACAGGCACGTTTTTCTATCGGGGGCAAGTCAATAACCGTTTCTGCTTGACCGGCGATTTTTCTTATAACTTTTATTAC
>JAIRJR010000152.1 GCA_031260575.1 Tannerella sp. | reverse complement strand
AAATTAAACAGTACCACAGTCAATAAAAGCAAGTTAGCACCGATTATCAGGTAAATGTAATGAATATTGCCGTTGACGCTCATTTCCCTGAGATTATGGCTGTATAGATGAATATCGGTCAATGGCATCAACAGGGCGCGGGTTTTCGCGGGTTGGAACAATTCTTTTTCTTCGACGAGTGTGGTTATTTTTTGCGCCAATGCTTTTGTATCCGTTTGATTTTTAAGCAACAGATAGGTATAAGCAAAATGCTCATAGTCATCCGGAAGATGCAACAATATATCGGTTTGGAAATGTGAGGTTTCGGGAAAGTCTTTGAATATCCCCGAAATGAAAATAGTACTACCATAGAATCTACTGCTTTCAATGTTGATTTCCTGCATTAGAAACTCGTCATAATCAAGTTCCCCGAACAGTTGCCGCGCAAAACTTTCGCTGATGATTGCCTGATTATCACGCTGCAACGCATCGTCTTTGACGCCCTGCAACAGCGGGACGTCGAACACGTGTAAAAAATCGCGATTCACCATGAAAATATCGTTTACGATACGATGGTTCCCCTGATAAGTCAATACGGCAGTATTTACGTGAATCATTTTCACCGTCCGGTCTATTTCGGGCATTTGCTGCAATACGCCATTGATGGCATTTCCCCAAATACGCCCGTCAACAGGTTCATCGTCAACCTGCAACGACAGACGTGCGATCCGGTCGGCATTGATATGATGGCGGTCGTAACTCAATTCGCGTTTGATATACCCCGCCGTAAGCAATAAACAAGCAAACATGATGGATAATCCCGCGAAATTCACCAAACGCAAGGATTTGTTTTTTCGGAAACGTCGAATAAATTTCATAATTGATCATTGGATTTAAAGTATTTAAACGTTTCAAATCTATATATTATTGCTTCATTATTTTTTTTTCACTCCATGTGTTTGGATTAAATCGTAATTTCATTTACTTTTGCCCAAAATATGATATTAATCAACTATAAAGGATATATTATGAAAAAAATGATTTTATTTTGTACCTGTTGCATGCTTTCTTTTGCAACAGTTTCGGCACAGGAACCTGAAAACTGGGCGCGCTTTCGCGGTCCTAACGGGCAAGGAATCTCTAATGCGACCGGGCTTCCCCTGACTTGGAGTTCAACAGAAAATATCGCGTGGAAAACAGACATCCCGGGCGAAGGATGGTCGTCGCCAATTGTATGGAACGATCATATCTTCCTGACTACAGCCACCGAAGAAGGTAAAAACTGCCACGTTATCGCTTTAGATCGCAAGACCGGTAAAATCCGTTGGAACAAACTCGTCTTCACACAGCCGGCCAATCAACACCGGCATGAGATGAACTCATATGCAACACCTACACCTGTCACTGACGGTAAATCGGTTTATGCAGTTTTTGCCGGCGGCAGTTTTGTATCACTCGATTTCGATGGCAATATTCAATGGATCAATTCCGACTTGCAGTTTTATTCACATCATGGAATGGGAACCTCGCCCATACTGTATGGGGACCTGTTGCTTTTAGCCGTCGATCAAAGTAACCGGGGAGAACCGAGGGGACTCGGTTGGCAAACTCCTTGGGATAAAGGTTATTTACTCGCTCTTGACAAAAATACGGGCAAGGAGCGTTGGAAAGGGATGCGTGGCATGTCACGGCTCGGACATTCCACGCCGGTCATCTTGAAGGTCAACGGCAAAGACCAGATTATCAGTCCGGCAGGTAATGTGCTTCAAGGATTCGATCCGGCCGACGGTAAAGTCATCTGGACTGTCTCCAATTTTGGCGAACCTTGCGTGCCATCTGTTGCCATCGGAGATGGCTTGGTATATACCACCACAACGCCAACAGAACCCATTCGTGCAGTTCGACCCGACGGACAAGGAGATTGTACGGCAACGCATCTCGCATGGGAACAAAAAGGCAGTTCTCCGATGATGGGTTCGTTTCTGTACGTGAAACCAAGTTTATATTCGAGCGCCGACGGAGGCTATTTTGCTTCTTTAAATGCAAACACAGGTGAAGTCAACTGGCGGCTACTATTAAGGATCGGGGCGCTTAATCCTTCACCCATCTATGCCGACGGAAAAATCTATGTTTTGTCGGAACAAGGCACAACAGCCGTATTAAAGCCATCAGCCGATCCCAAACAAGAACCTGAAATCATCGCCAAAAACGAATTGGGAGAAAGAAGCCGTGCATCAATCGCAGTAGCCGGAAAACAACTTGTGATCCGCACCGCCGGCCAACTTTGGTGTATCGGAAAATAAAAGCCCGCAACAATTATCTTTGTCTTTGCAAAGTAAAGAAGTGATGAACTTTACGGAAACCGTGTCATCACTTCAAACCCCATCCGGCTGTTATGGTATGGGCAACGCCATTGGTCGGCTTTTACAGCGTTTCTGCGGGGGGTCAGATCGGCATTTACCCCTTGATACCATTCGCCGTTTTCGTAGTCGATCATATATGTTTTGATCCATTCCCAAGTGCGTACGGCAGCATCGAGAAATTTCCTGTCTCCGCTCAATGTCCAAGCATTCAAGAATCCAACCACTGCTTCGTTTTGCTCCCACCACGAGAAATTGGGACGAATATGTCCATCTTCCTTATCCGAAAACATGGCGCCGCTTTCATGCATGCCTTCCTCCAATTGTACGGTTGCAATATTTAGGGCCATACGTTCGATTTCATGCAGAATGGCTTCGTCACCAAGCACTTCGGCCGCTTCATGAAGCAACCACGAAAATTCGATGTCATGCCCGTAAGAGTCGATTTCCCTTTGGCTCTGCCAGTCCATCGTATGAAAGAGTTGTTGATGCCAGGTCTTTTGATTCAGCACTTTATATGCCATGACATGTATTTCTTCCTTTAAATGCTGCTTTAATCCCTCATCTTTCCAGACACGGTAGAGATTGGTGAGCGCCTCCAAACAATGCAGGTTATTATTCATTTGCTTGGGATAAGGAATCTCTATCATTTCCCATTTGCGTGTAAATGACTCGATAAAACCGCCATGTACCGGATCCCAGGCATGTTCGACCATTTTGCAATAGACACCGATCGCCGCATCCAAACTCTCATGATTGCCCGTTGCGCGATAATGCTCCGATAAGCCATAAATGGCAAAAGCATTTTGGTAGGATTGTTTATTCGTGTCCAAAGGCTCGCCGGCGGCAGTCACCGTATAGTAAGACCCGCCGTAGTCCTTATCGATAAAATGATCGATAAAATAGCGTTGCGCCCTGTCGGCTAAGACCTTATACTGTTCGTCTTTCAACACACGGTAGGCGGCTGAGTATGTCCAAACCAAGCGTGCATTTAAGATTCCGCCTTTCGGAGCGCCTTCACGGGGCGTCCATGTATTATTCAAATACCCATAAAACCCCCCGGCCGGATCGGGCGAATGTTTGGCCCACTTGGCCAAAATATTTTCCGTTAAATCCTGCACAATCTCCTGTTTGAGTAGCGCCACAATCTTGTCTTCTTCCGACATTTTGGGCGAACACGATGTGGCAACCCAAAGAGATGTGATAACAATCAATAAATATTTCATCATCATAATTAGAGTTTAAAAGGTATAAAAGTCGTATGTAATATCCCAAGTAAAACTTTCACCCGGTTGAATATCAATCTCCATATAAGGTTCGGGGCATTGTGTAAGTGTGGAAGACCAATAAGCGATTTTCAATACAGGCCGGTCGGCGGTAATTCTTACCCCGCAGCCTGTGTTATGATTTTCAAGGCGAAAATCATAGTCCTCAACACGTTGACTATGCCCTGTCATATCATCAAAATATACCGGTCTCCGGGATTCGGCCATATATTCGAGTTGTGAGCCTGTAATGCTGATCGCAGGGTTTTCGCTTGTCACCCCCAATGGATAAGCAAATTTCACGACAATGCCCGGCCCAACCGGCTGATGGTCTAAGGTGAAAAAATTATGATTGTACACATTGGTTCGGATCGCCTTTTTACCGGTATTTTTAAGTCTATGCGCTAAAACCATTTGAGGTTTGCCTTTGATAAGACGTACTGTTTTTTGATATTCGTAAGCATACCCCGCCACATCCTTTAAATGATGGGTAAACACCACATGGTCTTTCGCTCTTTTGATTTTCCATTGGCCCGGATTGACAAGTTCGTAATATCCGAAACGTTGTAATCCGGCTTCGGCAGGTTTGCGTAAGCCTCCTATGCCGATACGGACAAACTCGCCATTGACAGGCGCCTCTTCATAACCCAATGGTAAAAATTCTTCGACCGGACCGCAAATTGCATCATGGGTTGTCGGATTATAATCGCGAAACCATTGTCCAAAATAATCATGTCCGTCATATTTCAATTCAGGTATCACACCCGACCAGTCGAACCGGCTACCCCGGTAATATCCTTTCTCTGCATCAGGCAAATGCAGTTTGGCAGCAATCAATCCGTTTGTGATCTCAGCTTCCAAAGATTCTTCTTTTGCATTTTGGCAACTAACCGGCAAGCAGATTGCCATCAAAAATAAAAATTTCTTCATAATCAATTGTTTATTATATTTTCTTTTTTTCTAAAAGTATGCCAAGGAAGAATTTTGTAAGTCCCCACCTCAACGCTGCCGGTAACCCGTTATTTTCCGGATAAAGCGCGATGTTGCGTGATTCGTGAATGAGGAGGCACGCTTTCGGTCAGCCAGATATTCCCGCCGATAATCGAATCATGCCCGATGGTGATACGCCCCAGGATCGTCGCGTTCGAATAGATAATCACATTGTCTTCGATAATCGGGTGGCGCGGTATGTTGATCGGATTGCCGCACTCGTCGAGTACAAAGTTCTTAGCGCCCAGGGTCACGCCTTTATATAGATGTACGTGATTGCCGATGATGCAGGTCTCACCGATAACAACGCCGGTGCCATGGTCGATACTGAAGAATTCGCCGATTTGCGCGCCGGGATGAATATCGATGCCGGTAGCCGAATGAGCCATCTCCGTAATGATACGTGGCAGGACAGGTACGCCAATCAGTAATAGTTCATGCGCCGTACGATAATGTATCATCGCCTGAATAATTGGATAACAGATAATTACTTCTCCATAACTTTGAGCGGCGGGGTCATTGTCGAACATAGCCTTAACATCGGTACACAGCATCCGTTTAATCTCCGGAATACGCTCAATAAAAGCCAATGCCAAAGCAGCGGCATCATTTTCCGATTTCCCGTTGGCCAATTCGGTAAAGAAATATATCCCGTTGGCAATTTGTTCTTTCAATAAGGTATTCAGACATTCTAAATTAAGGCTGATATGATAGGTTTGCATGGTGGGATTCACTCCGGTTTCGTTGAAAAAACCCGGAACAACGATCTCTTTCGTCAATTGCACGATCTGCGCCAATTTATCGGGGTTAGGCAACGGACGTCCCATATTTTCAGGAATATACCCGTACTCATCCACAGTATTGCGGATTTGTTCCTCCACTTTCTTCAAAACATCATCGGTCGAACGGTTCATGGTTCATTACTTTTTTAAATTGCAAAGGTATATATTATTTTTTCATTATATTTGCATCCAAAAAATAATATTTACAAAACCCATGATAAATCAAGCGTTAATACACCCTCAAAGTATTGTTGTGGTTGGCGGTTCAAACAATACATCAAAACCCGGTGGTAATTGCATCCGCAATCTATTGAATGGAAAATATCAAGGCCAATTATATGCCGTCAATCCCAAAGAAAAGCAAGTTCAAGGTTTGAAATGCTACGGTCATGTATCTGAAATTCCACCGACCGATCTGGCTATCATCGCCATTCCGGCGCCTGCTTGCCTCGAAGCCATTACGATTCTGGCGTTAGAAAAAAATGTCAAAGCTTTTATCATGTATACCGCCGACTTTGGTGAAACCACTGAAGAAGGTAAAATCCTTGAACAGAAAATCACCGCTGTCATTAATCAAGCGAACGCCTCATTGATCGGCCCGAATTGTATCGGGATACTGAACCGTCATCATCACAGTCTTTTTACGCTCCCCATTCCGGTCATGGATCCTTTCGGAGTGGACATGATTTCGAGTTCGGGCGGTACGGCTATCTTTTTGATGGAGTCGTCGATCCGTATGGGATTAAGGTTCAACTCGGTCTGGTCGGTCGGTAATGCCGCCCAAACAGCGGTTGAAGATATTTTGGAATATATGGATACGCGGTTTGATCCCGATACTGACTCCAAAATCAAACTATTATATATCGAAAGCATAAAAGACCCCGACAAGTTGCTCGAACACACCGGTTCATTGATAAGGAAAGGATGCCGGATAGCCGCCATTAAATCCGGTACATCCGAATCGGGTTTGCGGGCTGCTTCGTCGCACACCGGAGCGATGGCTAATCCCGATTTGGCCGTAGAAGCGCTTTTCCGCAAGGCAGGCATTGTAAGGTGTTTCAGCCGCGAAGAACTCGCTACCGCAGGCGCCGTATTCACGCAAAAAGTGTTGAAAGGCCGTCATATCGCTATCGTTACCCATGCGGGAGGGCCGGCAGTGATTTTAACCGATGCATTGGCAAAAGGCGGAATGGAAATACCTAAATTATCCGGGACTCCGGAGGCCGAACAATTGAAAAAACAACTTCTTCCCGGATCGTCGGTCAGTAACCCGATCGATATCCTGGGTACAGGCGGGCCTGAACATTTGGCAACTGCCATTGATTACTGTGACCAAACTTTTAAAGACATCGATGGCATAGCGGTCATATTCGGAAGTCCGGGATTGACCAGGGTATACGAGGCTTACGACATATTGGATCAAAAAATGCGAACCTGTACAAAACCCATATTCCCGATTCTCCCTTCGGTGAGTACGGCATGGGACGAAACCAATTTCTTCATCAAGAAAGGACATGTCAATTTCAGCGACGAAGCAGGTTTGGCGAAGGCGCTCACCACCATACTGAAAACCCCCAACCCATTAACCAACAGACTTGAATTACAGGGTGTTGACATACCACGAGTTCGCAAAACCATTGACGCCATAACCGAACCCGGATACATCGCGCCCCACCTTGTCCAGGAGCTCTTTAAAGGAGCCAATATCCCGATGGTCGACGAATTGGTATCAGATGAATGGGACAACATACGTGATTTTGCTAAAAAGGTCACGTATCCTGTAGTGGCCAAAGTGGTTGGGCCTGTTCACAAGACGGATATCGGAGGCGTTGCTTTGAATGTCCGCACCGAAAAACACCTGGAAATAGAATATGAACGGCTGATGGCGCTTCCCGATGCGCAAGCGGTTATGATTCAACCCATGCTGAAAGGCAAAGAGTTATTTATCGGTGCCAAATACGAGGAACGTTTCGGGCATATTGTCCTTTGCGGTTTGGGAGGCGTCTTTGTGGAGATATTCAAAGATGTAGCCTCAGGCTTAGCCCCGCTTGTCACCGAGGAAGCGCTTTCGATGATCCGTTCGCTTAAGGGTTATCAAATGTTCCGTGGCGCGCGCGGTCAAAAAGGGATTGATGAATACCGGTTTGCCAAACTCATCGTACAACTGTCTTCCCTACTCCGCTTTGCCGTCGAAATCAAAGAATTAGACATCAACCCCCTATTAGCGACCGATCAGGGAATCATTGCGGTCGATGCGAGGGTCAGGGTCGAAGTATAAAGCAAAAAAGTAGAGAAATGCAGTCGCATTTCTCTACTTTAAACCGAAAGAAGACTTGAATCGTTCTTATTTCACAAACGGCGCCTTCAACAGATAGTCGGCACAGCCTTTGACACCAATAAATTGCGTCATGCCGGCAGGAACGCTTTCCAATTCGACGAAGAAATCGCTAATCCCATTGGCGTATGCCGTCTCGAATATCTTTTGGAAGTTCATCATTCCTGATTCGCCCAATACGTCAACATCCTTGATGTGTAACACGCGGATCCGTTTGGCATATTTTTTCATGTAAGCCACCGGGTCTTGCATTCCCATTACTGCCCAGTACACATCGAGTTCAAATTCTACCAATGATGGATCGGTTGCTTCTATCAAGCCATCGTAAATCATTTTCGCATCTTCGGGGATTCTGCCATAAGGGAATCTGCCGAACGGCAGTTTTTCTTGTCCTCCCGGCGCTACGCGCTGAAATTCGCCGCTGTGATTATGATATGCGAATTTAACCCCTGCGGCATTCGCAATTTTACCTATTTCATTGTATAAATCGCCTATGAAAGCCACATCCGCCGTGTTACGCATGGGCGGCTCTCCGGGTTGGATAACGTATTTACATCCAATGGCTTTATGCTCATCGAATGCCCTTTTCCAATGATCCAATTCTTGCTGGCGGTTATCTCTACCCCTGGTATAATTAGTATGTCCGACATGCGTACTTCGGATCTCTAATCCGGCGTCGCCGGCATACTTTTTAAACTCAGCTATGGGGACAGCTCCAATTCTGGCTTGTCCATCTCTGACACCATAACCGGCCAATTCAAGATGGGAATAACCCATCTGTGCTACTTTCTTTAAACCATTCGGCACATCGGTAGAAAATTCGCGATCGCCATTGCGCTCATTGACCGTCAGCGAATAGGTCTGAAGTCCAAAATTTTTCTTAGCTTGCGCAGCTGATCCGATAGCTGCATTCGCCACATTTACATTGCCTGCCAGTAAACCGCCGGCGGCAACCATTGATGAGTTCTTTAAAAAGTTACGTCTGTTTATCATGTTGAAATAAATTAATAATTGAATATAATCTGCAAAAATAATAACTTTTCCCTTATGGCCTGCATGATTTGTCGAAAATTTTACAAATTTGAACAAAGCATGTCGTAATAATCATTATTTAAAAAACTTGTTCTACCTTTGTCGCCAAAAAAAATAGTATGAGTCCGGTGGTTTGGATAGGATTTCTTGTGTTTGTGTTTCTGATGTTGTTATTGGATTTGGGTGTTTTCAATCGAAAAGCCCATGAAATCAAATTAAAGGAAGCCCTTTTATGGAGTGCATTCTGGATTGTTTTGGCATTGTTGTTCAATGTGGGTATTTTTCTTTTTGACGGGCCTGATAGTAAACAAAAAGCATTCGACTTCTTCACTGCATACATTCTCGAGAAATCGCTTAGCGTAGATAACTTGTTTGTATTCTTAATGATATTTGGTTTCTTTCAAATAGAGGCAAAATATCAGCATAAGATTCTGTTTTGGGGGATAGTGGGCGCATTGATTATGCGGGCGATTTTTATTTTTGCCGGTATAGCGCTTATCGAAAAATTTCAATGGATTATGTATGTTTTCGGCGCATTTCTGCTCTACACAGGTATTCATATGCTATTTGAAAAAAACAATAAAGACTTCGATCCGAATAAAAACCCACTCATCCGGTTGTTCCGTAAGATTATGCCCGTTACCGATGCCAACGAAAGCGGAAAATTTTTTGTTCGCATAGATAAAAAACTGCATGCAACCACATTTTTTGTCGCTTTGATAATTATTGAGATTTCAGACCTGATTTTTGCCGTCGATTCCATTCCTGCCGTATTATCGGTTTCGAACGACAGTTTTATCATATTCACATCCAATATTTTTGCCATACTTGGATTGCGCGCCCTGTATTTTGCCCTTAGTGGAATCATGCAATATTTCCGTTACCTCAAGTATGCACTGGCAGCGATATTGTCATTTATTGGGGTCAAGATGTGTATCAACGAATTATCTCATCAATTCGGCTACCCGGTATATATTTCGAACTATGTTTCACTCTCCGTGATCGTTGGGTTGCTTTTTATATCCATTCTATTTTCGGTGGCGCTAAAGAAAGACCGCAAGACCTTAAGTGCATAAGATCGCTGAACACACCAAAAAAAATTGAATAATTGAATTGGTTTTTGTAATTTTGCGGCCCCGAATGGAACAAATCGAAACAGCAGCGGGAAATGAACGTAAAATATGAATACAATTAAAATTTATTGAGATGGTAAAAACAATCGGGAATTTGATTCCGAATAACTTTTTTATTACGAAGGGCAGTGGCGATTCCGATTTGGAAAAACATGCCGGTTCTTATCACATGGCCTTGTACGACGCAGGGATTGCAGATTTTAATATTATGACGTATTCGTCAGTGATTCCGGCTACTGCTCATTTGGTGACGATGGACGAAATAGATTTACCGCCGTTTGGTTCGGAACTGAAGACAATCATGGCTGTTTCGCATGGTTATCAAGATGAATTTGTTTCGGCCGGAGTGATATATGCCTGGATGTACAAGGATGAGAATTTCGACGAAAAGATAGGTGGATTGGTTTGCGAAGTGAGCGGACGCTACCATATTGAAGACCTTGAATCGCGTATGATTCGAGTAATCAACGACCTGCATCAAAAGACCTACGGCAAGTACTATTTGGGCGAACGGAACTTTATCACAGAAGGCCTTACCATCGAAAAACGGTATGGCACAGCATTGGCAGCGCTTTGCTTTATTGACTTCATGATGCCGGAGTTGTAATCGCCGCCATTTCCGGAAAACACTGTTTATTTACGGTTATCAAAACAAAAAACTAACATTATTTTAGCTATTTATGTAGAAAAGAGGGCCTAATCTCACGACTATGCCCTCTCACACAAATAGAAAATAATTAGTAAAAAAATAAACAGAATCAATCGTAATCTATCTGCTTATTACTCTCTATTCATTTTATCATAAATCTGACAAGTTTATTTCAATTTTGTAAGATTTGCCGGGCTGTAATACCCTGACAAATGAACAGTTATAGGGACCGGGATAAGTAACATCCCCAATGCTTATCGAATCTATTTCAACTTTGACGGTATCGGCAACCGCCACAAACATCGAAGGAGAATTGCTGATCAAAATCGAATCTGCCGGTAAAGACATCAGAAATGAAATCGACAGCGTACTATCCGCTTCAATCGATACGGATCCGCGAAAAACATCCAATGTAGCCTGTTTGCCTGTCTTTACATCCATATTTTTCAAATAGTTGAGCGTATGTTGATCCACTTTAGCGCTCATCGTATTTGTACTATCGCCCGACGAAATCCGGACAGTTATCCGGGAAAACAATTGGCTCATATTGATTTCCACAGCATTATTTTCGGTAACCGGCATGGTCGTACTTCCCCACAGTAAACCATCGGATGGGTAGATTCCCGAAACAGAAACCGGGTCATGAACAGGCAATTTACTGTTATTATACGAATAAGCTACAAATGTAAAGAGTTTGTTCGTCGGGACTGTCAGCCCTTTAGTGACCGGATAAAGAATCTCATCGGAGAAAATATAATCGGCATAAGCCATAAAGATTTCACCGTCATAAGCCAGGATTCTGACTTTCTTTCCATCTATAAGAGGAGAAATACCGGAATTCAAAGTGACATCCGTGTCCGTATCCGTCTCCAGACTCGCTTGCAGAAATAAATGATCTCCGATGGGAACACGGTCAATGACCGATTCACCGTTCATCTCGTGAGATACAGCCTCGTTATCGCCGCACTTGTCGATGGTCAAACTAAAATTAACGGGAACCATCGTATTTGCAGCCGCCATTGAACCTGAATTCCATTTTTGCCCCGGTATAATACGATCCGAATAAAAAGAAAAAAGGATGCTAAAGCCACATAGAATCACTAATAATACGTTCTTAAAATAAAAACGGGAATACATATAGATATTGCGACAAACTTTGAAGATTACTTTCATCGGATTATTTTCCATTTTGATTCGTTATTATTATTATTTTACCCTTATTTCTCGATTTGAATCCTTTTCATGCAGGAAGTCTCTGATCAAACCACTGCAAAGGTACAACAACAGTTATCCCTTGTCAAACAGATAATTTCTATCAATGTATAGATATTATCTATATGCCGTACATTACAGGTGAATGAGTTCCGTTTAGGTAGCCACGAAAAAAGCGTTGTAAATATTATATTTACAACGCTTTTTATCGTAATGGCGAACGATCGTTCGCTATTCTCAACGTTTAGTTGCTTACTTTAATCACCTTGTTTCCATTCGTAACGATATATACGCCGCGTCCCGGCAAAGTGATTTCCGCTTGATCGTTGTTGGCGATGCCTTGATAGATCAGGGTGCCGAGGACGTTGTATACGCTCCATGTCCGGCCGACGGACAGACCGCTAACCTGCAATACGCCGTTCTGTGCGAAAGCCTTCAGGCCGTTCCGGACTTCTTCGACAGCTGTGCCGTTGGACTTGAACACAGCTAAGACACAGACATGGTGCGCGGGCATCGTGAACGTGCGGGTATTGCCTGTGCCGCTCAGCGGGATGACGACGGACTGATTGTTCAGGTTGACAACGGTGATGGATTCCAATTCGTAGCCCGCGTCAGGCGTGATGACCAGCGTGATGAGCTGACCTGCTTTGCCGATGTAGGGAGGCGCGGTCGTAACTTTGCCGCCTACGTACGGGCCTGTTTCCATCCAGTAGACAACGTCGGAGACGGTCAACACGAAGGTCAGGGTATGGCTTCCGAAGCTGTTCGCAGCGCGGATTACCACTTTATATTCGCCTTCCGGAAGTCCTTTGGCGATATCAAGTTTCTTGGTGGTGTTGTTCCACGTAATCT
>JAIRJR010000145.1 GCA_031260575.1 Tannerella sp. | reverse complement strand
CAATAAAAAAATCAAAAATATATTCATTTTGTCGTACTTATTTTAAGTAGTTAATATCTTTTACATCAAAAGTTTGGCTGCAAAAAAAAAATATATTAATTTCGTTTTACAAAAACCGTTTTAAACCAAATACCAACTAAAAACTTTAACTTATGATGAAGATTAAAAAAACACTGCTCTTGACCCTATTTGTATTGTTCGGAGCAAATTTTGCTTTGGCTCAAAATCAGGTTACAGGAACTGTAACCGATGCTGCCACAGGCGAAACTCTTCCCTTCGTTACGGTGATGGTAAAAGGAACCGCAATCGGTACCGCTACCTCCGAACAAGGGATTTTTACAATTAGCGTGCCTAACGCTGAAAGCGTACTGACATTCACTTTTGTCGGTTATGAAATGCTCGAACTTCGAGCCAATGTGTCAAGGCCGATGATTGTGAGAATGTTACTATCTGCCACCATGTTGGAAAGTGTGGTGGTTACCGGTTATCAAACCATTTCCAGAGAACGGGCTACAGGCTCTTATGTAATTGCAGGCGAAGACGTTTTGAACAAAAAACCTTCCGGCAATATTTCGGGTGCCTTAACGGGAATTATCCCCGGTTTGATTACCGTTAGTTCGGATTTGAACGGGCAAAACCGTTTTCTTGTTCGCGGACGAGGAACCCTTCGGCAAACACAAGTCGATCAGTTGCCCGAAGACTATCAGCTCAGCATGGATCCCCTCATTGTTGTTGACGGGATGCCCATACAAGGCTTCACACATTCTACCCTTGGCGGTGCCGGTTTTTTGAATACGAGAGACCCGTTTAGCACGGTTAATCCGAACGATGTGGAAACCATCACCGTGTTGAAAGACGCGGCGGCAACCTCAATCTACGGAGCGCGTGCAGCCAATGGTGTGATTGTAATCACAACAAAAAAAGGGAAAGGTGCCGAAAAACTTAACATTAGAGTGGACGCCTTCACTTCGATAGGGGCAAAACCCGACTTGGACTATGCTTTTAATATGGCTTCTACCGAAAATACGATTTGGTATCAGGAACACCTCCGGACTTATTACCCCAGTTATCAAAACACATGGTATAATCCTTACAATTATCCGAACGAACCTTGGGCTTACTACATCAATGATGTTGCACGAGATATGCTTGAACATTACGAACGTGGCAATATCGCCACTTTGCAGGAATTGCGCGCAAGACAAGCCGAAATGATTGCAAGGGGCGACCAATGGAAAAAAGACCTTAACAAATATGTGTACAGAAATTCTGTCAATCAACAGTATAGTATTTCTTTCCGGGGCGCATCCGAAAAACTCAACTACTCGCTTTCTGCCGCATACGATAACAACAACGGTTATCTGATTGGCAATAACAATCGAAGGTTTCTTCTCAATTCCATAAACAATTACAAATTGTCCGAAAGGCTCACCTTCAATTTCGGATTCAATGCGAGTTTGATGAATAGCACGAACAACGGTATTAACTTCAATACTTTGAGAAATAGTATCAGCCCTTGGAGTCGCTTGGTTGATGAAAACGGAAACTTTATACACATCGCATCGAAAGATATTCAATTTCCCGGAGGCGGCATGATACCGGGGGGAGCAACTACTGTGTATGAGCCTGTGTACAGGAATTTATATGATGGCAAAATGCCCGCAAATTGGTTCTACAATCCGGTTAAAGACCGCGACTGTATGGATAATACGGCAGAAAGATTAACTGCGCGTTTAACAGGAGGCTTGGATTATAAAATCACAGACGACTTGAAGGTTAATGTGAGCGGTCAATACGAACGTAACCAATATTCGCAGCATTCGCTTTTCAGATCCGAATCCTATCTTGTTCGCAATTATAACAACAGATTTTCCACGTTTAATCCGGCTACCGGAGTATATGCCTCCAATTTTCCCAAAGGAGGTATTTTCAACAACAGAGGCGATCTTTATGTGGGTTATATCCTACGCGGACAAGTTGATTACAGTAAAAATTTTGACAAGCACGACATTGCTGTCATTGCCGGAACCGAGGTCATCTCGTCCACACATAGCAACAATCCGGTACTTTGGCGCTACGGATATAATGAGAACACCAAGGCTGTTTCTACTGCTTTGGATTATGTTACTCAACAAATAAATATGTTCGGAACAAGGGTAAATTCGCCCTATGCTGCCCCCGGTACTTTAGTTATACACGAAGACCGATTTTTTTCCGCGTATGCAAATGCAGCCTACACGTATAACAACAAATACACTGCTACAGCCAGTTTCCGAACAGATGCTTCCAATTACCAATCAAAATCCATGCGCGAAAAATTCTCTCCGTTTTGGTCGGTTGGCGCATCGTGGATTCTTTCGCGCGAAGACTTTATGAACGGAATAGATTGGGTGGATTTTCTCAAATTAAGAACGTCCTTTGGCGAAGCTGGTCTTGCCGCCGGAAAAGGTTTAACGGCAACTGTTACTACGCTTGGAAATGTTAACGGCGATGTTTATAGTAATTATGAACCGAGAACTCAAGTTTCTGTGCGAGGCAATCCTACCCTTACATGGGAAAAATCGAGAACGTTTGATGCAGGTGTTGAGTTCAGACTGTGGAAAAACAAACTCTACGGTAATTTCTCGTATTACAACAAATACACATACGATGTGCTGACAAATGCATCTGTTCCCATTATTTCTCAAGGCACCGGCACAGCGACATTCAACAATGCAGTTATCTCCAACAAAGGAGTGGAACTATCGTTGGGCAGCAGAATGAATATAACAAAAGATTTTGCCTGGAATGGCATGTTCAACTTGTCTTTCAATAAAAACGAGATTCTCAAGTATAATGTTTTCAACACTTTGTTGCGCCCCGACTATTACCCGGGTTATGCCATGAACAGCATCTGGGTGTATAAGGCTGTCGGCTATACGCCTGAAGGCTACATCATCCTTCAAGGCAAGGACGGAACTAAAGAGAAAGTTATAAACCGTGATGCTACGCATTTATACGACCCCATAAACGGTGCTGCAGGTCAAACGCTGGAAGCCTACAATTGGATATACCATTTGGGTAACAGCGACAAAACCATTCCAACCCATATCGGAATTACAAATACGTTTACCTACAAGGGATTTACACTGTCGTGCCTCTTGACCGGAAAATTCGGTTATTATGTCGCAAGCGGTGAAATATATGACACGCGTCAAGATGTTGCATCCTTTTCCAAAGCCTTGGATAGAGCTATAAAAGTGTATAAAACAGGATATGACAAACATCCTGCATACGCCGGTATGCCTCTTTGGACAGATGCAAACAAAGATGTATTTAACGCAGGTTCTACTTGGATGTACTATTCCAACCTTGTAAACAACGTTGATCAGGCTTATATTAAAGGTAACCACGTGCGTCTTAACGAAATATACCTTGGTTATGATCTTCCAAACAACCGATTGGGTAATTTTGGAAAATACATCCATAGCATCAACTTCTTCGTACAGGCAAGAAATTTGGGAATTATCTGGGCTGCCAATAATTTGAACATAGATCCCGACTATCTCTTAACAACATCGTTGACAGCACACAACCCTATCAAACCTATGAAAACATACACATTCGGTCTTAAATTTAATATAAACTAATAAAATTAAAAACTATGAAAAAGATATTCGCTCTTTTAATGTTTGTCCTCATGACCTGTTTTTGGGGATGTTCGGACTTTTTGAATGAGACCCCGAATAAATCGGGTAGTGCTTACATATACCACATGGATCAACTCTATGGGTTGACCGGTAATATTAATCTGTATAGAACGGGCTACTGTTGGACTGATTTTATCCTTCGCGGCGACGCTATCGAATACACGCCATACCACGTTGTTAGAGCCTCTGCGGGTGGAAATGCTTATCAAATATGGAGATGGGACAACACATACCTGCAAACGGAAGGTATGAACAACTGCACGTGGACGCCGGTGTGGAACGCCGTTTATAGTTTCAATACTGTGCTTGAAAATATGGATAACGTGATTCAGACCACACCCGCAATCAGAAAACAGGTGGAAGGCGAAGCTCTCTTCGGTCGCGCATATTTCCATTTCATCGCATTGGCACAATATGCGCTGTGGGACGAGAACGCGCCCGGTATCGGCTATCGCACAAATACGTCTCCAAGCGATAGTCCATCGCGACAAACGGTAAAATATACGCTTGAAAGGATTTATCAGGATCTCGACGATGCGGAAGCTGCACTCACTGCAGCCGGACGCACGGATTTTGAGTTGTCGCGCAATTTCCGTCCAACGATTCCCACCCTCAAAGCCCTAAGAGCGCGCATAGACCTCTATCGCGGAACCTATCCTTCTGCACTTAAAAATGCAAACGCAGCCCTTGAGGCATACAATTATCTGTTGGATTTCAAAAATAATGAAGCACTGTATAAAGTGT
>JAIRJR010000009.1 GCA_031260575.1 Tannerella sp. | reverse complement strand
ACTCTCCATCCTGCGTCCTGTTTGTTTGATGATTACAGGTGTTTTGCTGTTTTCAAGGCGCACATTCTCAATCGGCGTAGCCTGGTCGTTAATTGTTTTAGCGGCTCTTTGGCTGTTTTATGACCTATTAGAGATTCGAGATACCTATTCTTCTTTATTGGAATCTTTGAACATGCAGCTGATTATTAGCTATTTGAAAATTATTGTTCCAATAGGATTGTTGTTATCCGGTTTATTTATCCTTTTTAAAAAGACCGACCGAACCATTCCGGCCTGTTTGTTGTTTGCAGGATCATTTGTTTGGATATTATCCATGTTATTGCAAATCACACAAACCCCTGTTGAAATAGATAATATATCCCATTTTTTAGCTTTCTGGAATCGTATAATCGTAATTACAGTTCCGGTTGCGCTCGTGATTTTTGCGCGAACTTTATTATCGAAAGAAAAATTAGTTGAACCTGTTTCTAAACAAGCACAAACTGAAACAAAAATAAAATTGTCAGCCAATCAATTGCCTGAGCCAATTAAGCAGGCCGAAACCTATCGTACAAGCGAACGGATCGGACAGCCGGATCCAGGCCAGATAATCAAACCGAGTCCTGTTCGCAAACAACCTGTCATCAAACCAAATCCTATTCAAAAACAGCCTGTCATAAAGGAAAACCCTGTTCACAAACAACCTGTCATCAATGAAAATTACAGAAATGTAGTTTTTCTTCGTGAAGACAGGGATAATACTAATATTTGGGTCGTCTATAAAGCTCCATCGAAAGTGGAGGCCATGGCTTTTTTGTCAAAGCAGGCAATTGACCGGCCATCCTTTTTTATCGTCGTAGAAACTCCTCAAGGAAATTTCGGGAGGGATAAAGACGGAATTTATCAAGAGTAAATTTTGCATTTTCGCGTTTTCGCGCTTTATTTTTCTGCCCCCGAAAATTCCATTAGATAAGCCTTGATGAAGTCGTCGATCTTACCGTCCATGACACCATTCACGTCCGATGTTTGGTAATTGGTACGATGGTCTTTGACGCGGCGGTCATCAAACACATAACTTCTTATCTGCGAACCCCATTCGATTTTCAGTTTGCCTGCTTCAATCTTTGCCCTTTCTGCTAAACGATGTTGCATTTCTTTGTCGTAAAGGATAGAGCGCAATTGACGCAGGGCATTATCGCGGTTTTTAGGCTGGTCGCGCGTCTCGGTGTTTTCAATCAGAATTTCCTCTTCTTCACCCGTGTAAGGGTCTTTGAATTGATAGCGTAAACGTACGCCCGATTCAACCTTATTGACATTCTGACCGCCGGCGCCACTCGAACGGAATGTATCCCATGAAATATTAGCTTGTAGGATGTTGACCTCAATTGAATCATCCACAAGCGGCGTAACAAAAACAGAGGCGAAGGACGTCATCCGCTTCCCTTGCGCATTAAATGGAGAAACACGGACTAAGCGGTGCACGCCGTTTTCACCTTTCAGGTAGCCATACGCATAATCGCCTTCGATCTGCATCGTGACCGTTTTTATGCCGGCTTCGTCGCCGTCTAACAAGTTGCTGATAGTTACTTTATACTGACCGGCTTCGCCCCAGCGTATGTACATGCGCATCAGCATCGACGCCCAATCCTGACTTTCCGTTCCACCGGCGCCTGAATTAATCTTCAACACGCAACTCATTTGGTCGGCTTCCTCACGAAGCATATTGCGAAACTCTAAATTTTCGATCGACTCTTTTGCCTTCGTATAAGCCATGTTCACTTCTTCTTCGGCTGTAATGCCTTCTTTCACAAACTCAAACGCCAGATTTAGTTCTTCTGCTGCATCATGCACTTCTTTGTAAAGTTCAATCCATTTTTTCAGGTCTTTCACTTTCTGCCTTTGTACTTGGGCGCGTTTAGCATCTTCCCAGAATGTCGGGTCTTGTGTTCTTAGTTCTTCTTCTTCAAGTTGGACGGTCTTCGCATCAATGTCAAAGAAATCTCCTCAACGCCAACTTGCGTTCCAACAAATCTTTTAGTTGGTCTGATGTAATCATTTTCTACAATAATTAGGGTTAGTAATGTTTTTTTTTGGGCGGATAATCCAGTGTAAAGTGCAGTCCGCGACTTTCTTTGCGTTCGATGGCTTGGCGCATAATCAGGTATCCGACGTTGATCATATTACGTAATTCGCAAATATCGCGTGAGGCAATGGAGCGTTTGAAAAGGCTTTCCGTTTCTTCGTAAAGAATATCGAGACGATCCCAAGCGCGTTTCAAGCGCAGGTCGCTGCGAACGATTCCTACATACGTAGTCATAATCTGGCAAACCTCCTTGGCGCTCTGCGTGATGAGCACCACTTCTTCGGTCAGGCGCGTTCCTTCATCGTTCCAGGCAGGAATAGTATCCTGATATGTCAGGGAGTCAATTATTTTCAATGAATGATTGGCAGCTGCATCCGCGTAAACGACTGCTTCAGTGAGCGAGTTGGATGCTAAGCGATTTCCTCCATGAAGTCCGGTACATGCACATTCGCCGACAGCATACAGCCGGTAAATGGATGAACAGGCGTCAAGGTTTACCAAGATGCCGCCGCACAAATAATGAGCTGCCGGAGCGACCGGTATGTAATCCGTCGTAATATCAATTCCTAAGCTAAGGCATTTTTCGTAGATGTTTGGAAAATGCGTTTTTGTTTTTTTCGGGTCTTTATGTGTGACATCAAGATAAACATGGTCTTCACCCCGGTTTTTCATCTCATTATCAATGGCTCTTGCCACGATGTCACGTGGGGCAAGCGACAGGCGTTTGTCGTATTTCTGCATAAACTCTTTTCCGTCTATTGTACGGAGTATTCCGCCATATCCTCGCATGGCTTCGGTAATAAGAAACGACGGGCGATCACCTGTATGGTAAAGCGCTGTCGGATGGAATTGCACAAACTCCATATCTTTGACAGTTCCTTTGGCGCGGTATACCATGGCGATCCCATCGCCGGTTGCAACAAGTGGATTGGTCGTTGTCTGGTAAATAGCGCCGATTCCACCGGTTGCCATCAAGGTGATTTTGGAAAGGAACGTATCGATCAATCCCGTTTGCATATCCATGACGTATGCTCCAAAACATTCGATATCAGTCGTTTGGCGAGTAACTGTTACGCCAAGATGGTGTTGTGTCAGTATCTCAATCGCAAAATGATTTTCAAAAATAGTGATGTTGGGATGCTTCATTACGCCTTCGATGAGTTTATCCTGAATTTCCGCCCCCGTATTATCCTTGTGGTGCAGGATACGAAATTCCGAGTGACCGCCTTCGCGATGCAAGTCAAAATCGCCTTTTTCGTCCTTGTCGAAATCAACTCCCCACCGGATCAGTTCATTAATTTGTTCAGGAGCGTTACGTACCACTTTTTCAACAGCTTCACGATTATTCAAATAGTCGCCGGCAATCATCGTGTCCTCGACGTGTTTATCGAAATTGTCGACTAAAAGATTGATTACAGAAGCGACGCCTCCTTGAGCAAAAAATGTATTCGCTTCTTCGAGGTTTGATTTACAAACTAAAGCCACTTTTCCTTTGTGGGCCACTTTCAGAGCATAGCTCATGCCCGCTATACCCGAACCAATAATCAGAAAATCGAACTTTTTTACCATAGTCATATACTTCGAGATGCAAAGATAGTGCAAGCCGAGCGAAGCACAAAATAAGCCTGCTTATTTTTGCACCAAAAAATCGAAAGGCTTCGCATGTTTTATATTGAAGAAGTGAAGTAAAATAAATTTATTGATTATCTTTGCATCATTAATCAATAAATAAATAACTTAGATAGCAATACGAAAACTCTTTAAAACATGAAACGAAAACATTATTTATATTTTTTATTGTGTTTTACTCTTTTTTCTGCTGTAGAGGCGCAAAAAGTAGGAGTAGTATTAAGTGGCGGAGGAGCAAGGGGAGCTGCACATATTGGGGTTATTAAAGCGTTGGAAGAGAATAATATCCCAATTGATTACATCACAGGAACATCAATTGGCGCAATTGTTGGCAGTCTTTATGCTATGGGCTATTCGCCGGACGAAATGCTGGAATTGATGCTTTCGGAAGAATTTGGGCATTGGCAGACTGGTACGGTTAAAAGTGAACATATTTATCATTTTAAAAAACCACCTGAAACACCCCAATTTTTATCTTTTTCATTAAATTTGAAAGACTCCCTCGTTTTTGACGGTATTTTACCCGGAAGTATCGTCCATCCTATCCAGATGAATCAGGCATTTATGGAACTTTATGCTCAAGCGACAGCTAAAGCCGTATGGAATTTCGATAACTTGTTTGTGCCTTTTCGTTGTATGGGAGCCGATATTTACGGAAAGAGAGCGATCACATTCCGCAATGGAGATTTAGGGGATGCTGTACGCGTTTCGATGACATTTCCCTTTGTGTTCAAGCCGATATGGAGGGACGGATTTCCCTTGTTCGACGGTGGCATCTATGATAATTTTCCGATAAAAGCGATGAAAGAAGATTTTAATCCTGATTTCATTGTAGGATCGGCTGTTCGCGGAGGAGGGTGGAAGCCTTCCGAGAATCCGATCAATCAGCTTGAGCCGATGGTTATGCAGATGACGGAATACGAAGTGCCTGAAGAAGACGGGATATTAATTGAGATGCGCCTGCCGGATGTTTTTCTTTTAGATTTTTACAAGGC
>JAIRJR010000394.1 GCA_031260575.1 Tannerella sp. | reverse complement strand
CCTCCCGGCACGATTTCATTCGACAGGATAAAGCCATGAAAGCCAAATCCGTATAGCAATGTGCCAATCACGATAAATACATCGTCGCGGATTGGGTGGTAGATTTTATGTAAGGAACTTTTCATTGTTTATCCTAACTCTGTATGACTCTATTATTCAATTATTCACAATTCATAATTGACTTATTCAGAACTCGAAATTGCCTTTACCGGATTCGCCTTTGCGGCTCTGATTGCTTGAGTACCAACGGCTGCCAAAGCAATCACCAATGTCACTGTCGCACCGGCAACAAAGATCCAAACGGTGATATCAATCCGGTATGCAAAATTTTCGAGCCACATGTTCATTACCCACCATGAAAGAGGTGCTGCAACGGCAAATGCAACAGCCACTAACACAAAAAAATCGCGGGTGAGCATGTGAACGATACCCGGCACCGAAGCGCCCAACACCTTACGGATACCTAGTTCTTTGGTGCGCCGCTCAATGGCAAATACGGACAAGCCGAACAGTCCCAATACGGCAATCACAACAGCAAGTATGCTGAATATGAGTATCCACTGCGATGTTCGACTGTCTGATTGATAAAGACGATTGAATGATTCGTCCAAAAAAGCGTATTCAAACGGATCATTGGGAAAAAACTGTTTCCAAACAGCTTCTACTTTTTGTATAGCTTCTGCAGATTTTCCGGCTTGAATTTTTATTGCGAGAAAACTGTTGAGGAGGGTCTGGCTTTGATTGTGGAATATGAGGGGAGTAATTTTTTCATGCAGGCTTTTGAAATGAAAGTCTTTCATGACGCCAATGATGTTACCCTTCAAGAGCCAAAAATCGAAGCGTTCTCCAATATACGGTTCGCGGATATTAAATTCCCGGATAGCCGTTTCGTTGAGAATAACGTTTTGCATATCCGCCGTACCTTCATTAAACCAGCGACCTTCGGTCAACTGCAGTTCAAAAACATTCAAAAAATCCTCGTCAACCCCCATATGGCAATAAGTTGGATGAAAATTCTCGGCGCGCCCGTTCCAATCAACACTCCCTCCCATATCAGACCGGATATTTTCGATATAATTTTCGCTCCATGAAACGTTGACAATATCGAAAAGTGACAGCAACTCCCCTTTGATGGTTTGCTGAGTTTGTCTTGTTTTATCTATATCATTCAACAAATGTTTAGGCATTTTCAGTTGAACTATCTGATCTTTACAGTAACCCGGATCAGTGTTTTGAATGTACTGCATTTGCATGTATATCGTTATCAAACAGATAATCAAAGCCGCCGACAGAGTAAACTGGAATACCACCAACACTTTTCGTAAATTACTGTCTTTTATTTTGGGAAGGCTCATACCTTTCAAGATATGAAGCGGTTGAAATGACGAGAGTATCAACGCCGGATAAACACCGTTCAGAATGGTCACAACAAATAAGACAATGCCTGTTATTACCCATATCACAGGAGATGAGAAGGATACCGGAATGTTGACCAGTGATTGATATTGCGGCGTTAATAACTGTATCAGGGAAAGTGCAACCACGGTGGCGGACAAACTGATAATCAACGTTTCGGAAACGAACTGTATAAACAGCGTCCGGCGTTTTGCTCCGACGATCTTTTTTACTCCAACCTCTTTTGTCCGCCGGGTTACTCTGGCCGTAGTAAGATTGATATAGTTAACGCAGGCTGTGCATAAAAGCAATATCCCCAGTAATGCAAATATGGACACTTTTTTAGCATCGCCGCCAATAAATAACGTGACATCAGTATCCAAGTAAATGTCGGTCAATAACCGTAAGCCTGCTTCCACATTGGTTTGGTTGTTTTTTGTATAAATATCATTCATCTTTTGAACAACTTTCGATATATCGGCATCCGGATGAAGTTTTACAAAAGAGATCCACGAAACCGGCACCCATCGTTCCCGAATTCTTTGCAGCCATTCGGATGAAATGGCATCGGTGGAAACCATGATATGATACCGGAAAATTGAATTGGACGGACTGTCTTTCACTACAGCCTGTACCATATAATCGGTATTGTCGATACGGATGGTTTGCCCTGTTGCCTGCGAATTGCCGAAATATTTTTTTACTTCCGATTCGGTAAGCGCCACGCTAAAAGGATGGTTGCCAAAGGCTTCAAACGAACCGTACAAAAGTTGGCTATGGAACATTTCAAGCCACGCTCTGTCCACTTGAGCCACGTACCCTTTAACCGAAAAAACCGTGTTGTTTACGATTATAGACTCTGGTGATCCTGCATACATAACGGCAGTACTCTCGATTTCGGGAATCTCGCTTTTACAAGCCTGAATAAAACGCAGGGAAGATTGTCCGGTAACATTCGGTTCCCTCCCTTCATGAAAAAACGTGGTGGTCACAGCATAAATTCGTTCGGCTTCAGGGTGATGACGGTCGAAACTTCGCTCATGATGCACCCACAAAAAAATGAGAACGGAAGCGGCAATACCTATAGCCAGTCCGGCAATGTTGATACCTGAATAGATGAAATTACGACGCAAACGGCGCAAAAAGATTTTCAAGTGATAAAACATATTATATTTTGATTGACGTGATTTTTGAGCGAAGCCGAAATGTCGAAATATGATTTTGATTTATACGTTCGAAGGATTACAACCGAAAGCCAAATTGTTTGATTTGTTCGATAACAGGGGTGTTTGTTGTAAAATCGTGTTGACTGTATGTGTGGGTTTCAATCATTGTTTCATCGCCTTTTCTGAGCGCCATAAGTTTGACATCGTTATCGAAAGATAAAATGTTTTCAGGTAAAACAAGCGCGATGTCGATGTCGCTGTCATCATTGAAATTCCCCTTTGCATACGACCCGAAAAGCCATGCATCAATAACTTCTATATGGTTTTGTTTCACCTTTTCCACATAGTTTTTGCTTAGTCTGATAGCATCGTTTTTATCCATAACCTGATCTCTTTAATGTTCTCAATCCATGTTGCTCCATATTCCGGCGTACACAGTTTTTGGAAATCTCGTTTATAATCATCATATCTTGCCCGAATGTTAAATTGTGAAATTGTTTCAGCTATAATCAATTTATTGTCATCAAATACAATACCTGCTTTTTCCCCAATTCTTCTCAAATCATGAAGCATCGGCGGATAATTTTTGTGTATTTTTGCATAATAGGCTTTTAACAATTTTTCAATGACTAAATGACCGATAAACAATGCCCAACTATAGTTTTTCGTATGAAAAAGGTCATGCATTGTTTTATAGTCTTCATCAGAACTTTCAATCCAATAGTCAATTATTTTTTGTACATCAAAATCGTTTGCCATAGATGATATTTTTTCACAAAATTAATAAAAAAACCGAATCTCAAAAAAACAATTCACTTTTTGGGTGCATTTCAAATAGTCGTTTTTAATCCTTAACAGGGTTCAGAACTTTGTTAAGGTTACTTTATATCACTATATTCACAATCTTACCGGGCACCACAATCACTTTTTTCGGCGTTTTGCCATCCATCCATTTTGCCGAATTAGCGTGATTCAACGCTGTTTTTTCTGCTTCTTCGCTGGAAGTATCCGCCGGCAGTTCAATATTGAAACGGGCTTTTCCATTGAAGGAGATGACATACGTAACCATATCCTCCACTAAATAATCTTCGTTATATACAGGCCATTCCGTATCACAAACCGTTGTATCGTTGCCCAGCACGTGCCACAATTCTTCGGATATATGTGGCGCAAACGGCGACAAAAGAATTACCAAGGGCTGCAAAATGGCTCGTTTGTTACATTTCAAACCGCCTAACTCGTTGATACATATCATAAACGCACTGACAGAAGTGTTAAACGAGAAATGTTCAATATCATACGTTATTTTTTTGATCAGTTTGTGAAGCGATTTCAGTTCGGCGGCGGTTGGTTCTCCATCGGTTACCTGTAACGTATCCGTATTGCCATAGAATAATGCCCACAGCCTTTTCAGGAAACGGTGCACGCCGTCAATCCCGTTTGTATCCCAGGGTTTGGACTGTTCCAACGGGCCGAGGAACATTTCATACAGCCGCAGAGTATCTGCCCCGAATTTTTCCACCACCATGTCCGGATTGACAACATTATACATCGACTTCGACATCTTCTCGACCGCCCATCCACAGATATATT
>JAIRJR010000292.1 GCA_031260575.1 Tannerella sp. | reverse complement strand
TAATAAAAATAGTTCGTCCCATTGCCGGGCTGCTGAGAAATCAGGCTCTGATAGGCCTGATTGGCATTGCCGAACTGTTCGCTCTCGGTGTAAAGGATCGCATCCTGCAAAGTCTGGCCAGAAAGGGTAAATCCTAACGGACTCAAAGCAAGTATACATAAAGTGACCAATGATGCTTTTATTCTCATAATTGCTTAATAGTTTATTAATTATTATTGTATTACCATATAAACATGCAAATGTAATGCTTTTTTATATATGCGCTCAAATTCATTGCGTTTTTAACAATTTTTAATCCTAATCCACATTGAAATGATTAACCTTTATTTATCTTTAGCGGATGGGATTGACAAACTATGAAATGCGGAATATTGCAGGTTGTATCCTTTTTTCTTCGTGGTGATTTGGTTCTATTTTTGGGAGTTGGGGCACAATGGAAGTTTTTTGCATTGGGAATAAGCATTTATATTTTGCAAATCATCATCAGTACGTATTGGTTGAAAAAAAACGAATCTGCAGACATTTTTTTCGTGTTAATCCCCTTTTTTTCGTTTTTATACAAAAGAAGTATTTGAAAATTGGCTAAATTAACCTACTTTTGGCCAATTTTTGATTTTCTTTGTGAATTCATCCGTAAAAAAAATATGCCAATAATGGAAATATCGGTTTGTGCTTGTATGTACCGTCAAATAATGAACAGGGAAGAAATCACCAAACTGGTTTCTGCCTTGAGAAATGCAGGACATGCAGTAACGGTCATTCCTGATTTGTGTAAGACAACCATTTCTGACAGCGAACAAATGGCAGCCATTGCATCGACTACCGTTGTTGCCTGTTATCCACGTGCTGTAAGGTCGTTATTCAACAGTTTAGGGCTGAAACCTGAACAGGTTTTCGATATTCGAAATCATTCATGTGAACAGATTCTGGGTGAAATGGGTGTTTTAATACCCGACTTTACCGCATTAGACGACATTTGTAATTCATCCCTGATAGGTGAAATTTATAACGCCACCTCATCACCTGCCAACGAGCAAGAGGCATGGAATCCGGTCATTGATAAGGAACGTTGTACGGAATGTGCTAAATGCCACGATTTTTGCCTGTTCGGAGTTTATTCTGTCGACCATGGTACGGTAAAGGTCAAACAACCCCAAAATTGCAAAAACAACTGTCCGGCATGTGCAAGGGTATGTCCATCGAATGCAATCATTTTTCCAAAATATGAAAAATCGCCGGTCAACGGCGGATTGCATAACGAAGAAAAGTTGGATGAAACAGATACCAAAGTAATCTATAACATCGCTTTAAAGTATAAATTGGAAGAACGTAGGGCAAAAGTATCACTTTTCAAATAGCGCATAGATGGTAACATATATAGAAATAAAAAAAACTTAAAACTGCAAATAATGTCAATTAAAGAATATTTCTTAACGTTTAAAGCCGCAGCACGCGTACTTTTTGAATGTTCGCCGCGAATTGTATGGAAGTTTATGCGTAATTTCGCCATGCGTAGTGCAATCAATATCAGTCGTTTTGAAAAGCGGCAACGGAAAGGCAAACCTTTTTTCCCTGCATTTATCATGATTTCGGTAACCGAAGCGTGTAATTTAGCGTGTAGTGGATGCTGGATTTCAAAGGATGGAAAAAAAACGCTGTCGCCCGAGCAATTGGACGGTATCATTCAAAGTTGTAAAAAGGAAGGATCGTATTTTTTCGGGATACTTGGCGGCGAGCCGCTGATGTACAACGCACTGTTTGATATTTTTGCAAAACACAGCGATTGCTATTTTCAACTCTTTACCAATGGTATTTTGCTGACTGACAAGGTGGCGAAACGATTGAAAAAACTTGGGAACGTTACACCATTGTTAAGTATTGAAGGGCTGGAAACGGAAAGTGATATACGGCGTGGGAAAGACGATGTGTACCGGCGGACGATCGATGGACTGCGTGCCTGCAAGCGGGCGAAATTGATTATCGGGGCTGCCGCAAGCATTTGTAAAAGCAATTTCGATGAATTGGTCAACCGGAATTATCTTGAATTGCTTGCTAAAGAAGGTGTTCATTATTTATGGTATTACATTTACCGTCCGGTTGGCGCTATCCCCAACCCCGATAACGCGTTAAGCAGGGAGCAAATTATTACCCTTCAGCGGTTTATCGTCGAACAGCGGCGGAACGCCCCGCTGCAAATCATTGACGCTTACTGGGATGATAAGGGGCGTGCGTTATGTCCGGCTGCAGTGGGGATCAGCCATCATATATCGCCTTCGGGTGCTGTTGAGTTTTGTCCGCCGTTGCAGATGAGTAAGGATTTTATCAACGAAAATGGGTCGAATTTGAAGGAAATATTTGCCAATTCGTCCTTCCTCGCTGACTTACGAAAACTGACAGCTGAAAATTCACGTGGATGTATCATTCTCGAAAACCCCGGACTGATGGTTGATTTCCTAATCGAACAGGGAGCAATTGATACCACTTCGCGGGAAACCGTTTTAGAGGAGTTCCGAAAAATGGGCAAATTACCCGGACACGACCTGCAAGGCGACGAAATTCCCGACAGCAACATCTTTTACCGGTTGGTTAAAAAGAATTATTTTTTTGGCTTTGGCGCTTATGGATAAGGATTTGACAAAACCGGAATATGGAATTCCTGCAACAGTCGATGAACGTAACCGGCTGAGAGAGTTGATTGTGCGTTTTATCGACGACATCGGTATTGTTCCGCCTGTGACACGCAAACAATTGTCTGACTTGTCATTTCAATTCATTCACAAAGAAGCGCTTAATCCTGATTTTTGGGGATGGCTTATGGTTGAGATGAATAACCGGATATGGAACGATACGTTTGCGGCTATTCCGTATGAACGAAGGATTCTTCTTCTCCCCCAATGTTTGAAAAATTCGTCGGTATGTACGGCAGAAATTGATGAATTGGGATTACTTTGCAGAAAATGTGGTCATTGTGCCATTGCCCCTTTGGAGGATATGGCAAAAAAAAAGGGTGTATTAAGTATTGTTGCTGAAGGATTTACTCCGGTTTTCGGTTTGTTCGAAAGTGGTGCGGTTGATGCGGTTATCGGGGTGGGATGCCTCGAATCACTCGAAAAAGTATTTCCGTTGCTGGTGGATCATGCTGTGCCGGGAATGGCTATCGCCCTGAATTGCGCCGGATGTAAAGATACGCATGTAGATACGGATTATGTAGAAAAAATTACCGGCGGTTTCGTCAAAACACAACACACGATGTCTCTGCAATGTGATGCCGAAAATCTGAAAAACGAAATCAATCAATGGTTTGAATCAGACAATCTTGTACGTTTATTAGGCGATTCGTCCGACCATACGTCACAGATTGCACGCGAATGGCTTTGCGGCGAAGGAAAACGATGGCGCCCCTTCCTGTTGGTGTCTGTCTTCAAGGAGATAACCGGTATCGACCCTGTACCGGAAACGGTAAAATCAGCAGCTATAGCCGTTGAAGCGTTTCATAAAGCATCATTGATACATGACGATATTGAAGATAAAGATGATATGCGCTATGGCAAACCAACTGTCAATTCCCTTTATGGCGTTCCGATTGCGATCAATGTGGGCGACATGTTGTTGGGTGATGGATACAGGTTATTATCCGAATGTAACAAGATGGAGTTGGTGCAAGAAGCGGCGACAGCCCATATCGCGCTTTGCCGGGGGCAAGGACTCGAATTGGAATGGTGCAGGAATCCGGTTCCATTAAAAATGGACGAAGTCATACATATTATTGAAAATAAAACAGTCCCGGCATTTGGTGTCGCCCTATCTTTTGCCGTCGCTTGCGCAGGTGGGGATGAAACTTTGAAGGTGATTCTTTCCAACTATGCCTATTCATTGGGGATTGCTTATCAACTGTTGGATGATTTGGCTGATTTTCAATCGGAGACAGGTCTTCAGTTACGTCCGACAACGGTGCTTGCAGCCATTTGCGAAGACTGTATAGACAAAAGTTTGATTCATAAATTGCTTTTACAGGAAGATATTCCGGGATGGATGAATGCAAACAAACCACTTCTGAAACAGGCAATGGAAAGGGTAACAGCGATGGCAGAAACCTATAAACAACAAACGCTTGACCATCTTTCGTCACTTCAAAACGTGGAATTGAAACGGTTGTTGTTTCGTGTTACCAAAAAGATTTTGAAGTAACCGAAAATGCAACAAAAATCGCTTTCCTTAAAATTACTTGACACCTTGCAACAAGGTAAAAAGCAACTTAGCCGTGAGGCTGTGGAAAGAATCGCTGCGTTTGTGCGATCTCAATTGACTGAAAACGGAGCGTTTATGGACAAAAACGGGAGAGACGACCTGTATTATACTTCTTTCGGCTTGATGTTGTCGCATGTATTAAAACTGAATATTAATACCGATCATACCGGGCAATGGCTTGGAAAACAAGACGCTAAACTGTCTGATTTGGTTTATTATTCTGCTTACATTCGCTGTCGATTGTTATGTAAATTATTGAAATCAGGGAAATTGAATTTCGCCCTGTCTCATCTTTTCAAAATAAAACAACCCCTTCCCGACTTTACGAATTATCCGCATGGCGACCCAAATTCCCCCTATTCGCTTTTTTTATTGCTGTCTCTCAAAGAAGATATGGGGATAATGACGGCAAATCATTCGGAAATGCTGTCGCCCCTTTCATCATATCATGCTGAAACAGGTGGATTTGGCAATATCAAGGGAAGCACTCAAGCCACCACCAATGCCACAGTTGCTGCATTGGCTATAAAGGGACAATTAGGTGGTTACCGGATTGATGCGGACGTAGATTACTTGCAGGCATCGCAGGATCAAAGCGGTGGGTTTTATGCCGGTAGTTCGACGCCGGTTCCGGATTTACTCTCTACGGCAACGGCATTGTTTCTGTTAAAATACTACAATGTCACACCACGAATCAATGCCGGAAACTTTATAGATGCACATTGGCATCCGTCAGGCGGTTTTTCCGCTACACTATTGGATGAATCCTGTGATGTGGAATATACATTTTACGGACTTTTGGCGTTAGGCGCTATCAGCAGGCAGGGTTAAATCCGGCACGTGGTTTTGGCCTGCGACTTGTTGCGTGGATGACAGGATGGGGCAATGCCGCCTTTCCCGATTCAAATGGAGGTTTTCCGGGTATATATTTTAGGCCCGATTGTCGGAGGGACGATTGCTTCCAT
>JAIRJR010000255.1 GCA_031260575.1 Tannerella sp. | reverse complement strand
GATCTAAAACAATTCCAATCAAAAAACAGCCGATGATGTTCACTGTCAATGTCCCTAACGGAAAATTTGTGGTTGTTTTCGACTGTATCAACAAAGATAACAGATAGCGGAAAACCCCGCCGATAAAACTGCCCGCACCTATTGCAAAAATTAATTTCATAATTTCTTTTCTACAATTCCATCGCCCAAAGTTCCGCCGCCGCAAGTTCAAAATCTCTTTCCGCTTCCAAAACCCTGTTTATGACATTGTAATAAAATTCTATTTCCAACAGATAATTGAGTAACGAAATTTCGCCCGCGTCTAACGCTTTTTTTAATAATGGCTCGTTGTTATTTGCCACGAGCGATTGCCTTACTCTTTGGGCGTTTTGTTGCAGGGCGGCGGCTTTGAAGTAGAGCGTTTGCAGGCGGTTGTAAAACTGCACTTTGCTGTCTTCAAATATTGCTTCTGCTGCTTGGGTTTGTACTTTTGCTTCTCTGACACGGTTTTTGTTTTCCCATAACGGAATACTCATACCGACCGTAACGCCTTGAAAATGCTCGCCTACAATTTTCTCGCTCATATAACCTGTCGAAAATTTGGGTAAACCCATTGCACGATTTAATTTCACTTGTTGCTGTCCGATTTCAATTTGTCCTCGTACATATTGCAATACAGGGCTTTTGCTTTCTGCCGTTGTGTACCAATCTTCAAAATTGGCGGGTAAAGTATTTGCAGGATAAACATCATTAGAAAAAACAATCTCTTTCCCTCCGTTCAATCGTTTGAGTTCCAACAATAAGGCGGTGCGCTCGGCTTCTATTTGTGCGATTTCGGCTTGTACGGTGGTAAGATTCAACTGTGCTTTGTTGTTGTCCAAAGCGTTCGTTTCGCCGCTGTTCAATTTGAGGTAATAGGCTTGGGCGATACGCTCGGCGTTCTGTAACCTTACGGCATATTCGCGAGACAGAGCGTTGTAATACACTAATTCGATACATGCTTGTTTTGCCGAAAGTAATATATTAAGCCGCTCGGCTTTGTAGGACAATTCGGCGTTTTCGTTTTGTAAGCCTGCAATTCTATTGCGGTGTGCGTATGCAGTCGGAAAATCAAATGTTTGCGTTACCCTAACGTCATAACGATTGCCGATAGCCACAGGGCTGCCCCAGAGGTAGTTAAATTCTATTTCGGGGTTGGCGGGCGTAAGCCCTGTGCGGTTGCCGAGTTTTTGCGCTTCGGTTTGCTGGCGCAAGGCGACAAGCGTGGTGTTGTTTGCCTCAATCTGTTGCAAAACAGTTTCATATCCGCTTTGCGCTTGTATTAAAAATGCTGCGGATAGGAGTAATATATTAATAATTAACTTCTTCATTTTGACTGTTTATTTAGTTCAAACAATATTTTCACCTAAAATAATTTTTGGCATAGTTGTCAAACAACGATGCCAACGCTTATAAAACTTTCCCAATCCTAACTTTGCAAGATTTGCATGTGCTTCTTCATTTTCTTCATTAAACATGATATATTTTTTTATTTATGATTTTTGAATTTTCTTTTTTGTACCATATCATAAACTATCGGCACAATGTAAATATTCAGGAATGTGGAAGTAAGCAGCCCGCCCAAAATAACCACTCCCATCGGGCTTTGAATTTCGTTGCCTGTCTTATTGCCTTGCAAAACAAGCGGTACAAGCGCCAATGCCGACGAAATAGCGGTCATTAGAATAGGGTTGAGGCGGTCAATAGAACCGCGCAGAACAACATCTCGTAGCAACGGGGCATGGTCATTGAGCGAAGTCGAAATGCGCCCCATTGTCTTATCATCGTAATCCGTAACTCCAAATTCATAATTACCTTGCTGTATGTGTTGATAGCGCGAAATAAGCAGGATGCCGTTGCGCGTGGTAATGCCCACTAACGTAATAAACCCGATAATAGACGGAATACTGACTATATCAGATGTGAAAAATATTGCCAACAAGCCGCCAATCAACGCTAATGGAAGATTAAGCATGATGATTGCCGACAATGTAAAGTTCTTGAACTCGCCGTACAACAACAGGAAAATAACGCAAATTGCCAATAGTGAAGCGATAAACAGTATGCGCGATGCGGCTATGGCGCTCTCGAACTGTCCGCCGTACTCTACGCGGTAGCCTTCGGGAAGTTTGATATTTTGGTTAATATTGCTTTTAACATCATTAACCACGCTTACCAAATCCCTGCCCGCCACGTTTGCCGATACCGTTATTTTGCGCTGTACATTATAGCGACTGATAGAATTAGCGCCGCCAACGGAAACGATGTCGGCAACTTCTTCTAACGGTATCTTTCGCCCATTGCCAATATCAAACAATGCAGCGCGTATTCCGTCTATACTTTCGGTATAGTTTTTATTCAACCGCAAAACAAGGTCGAAGCTTCGTTGTCCTTCGTAAATATCCGCCAATTTTTCGCCTGCAAAAGCAAGTTCAACATAATCGTTAAACTCCTCAATCGTAATGCCGTATCTTGCTAACATGCCACGATTGGCGCGTATTTGCAACTGCGGTGTTTCGGTTTGCTGCTCTACCGATACGTCCACCACGCCGGCAATTCCTGTAATGGAATTTTGAATTTGATTGCCAATCATATACAGACTACTTAAATCACTTCCAAACAGATTAATGGCAATGTTTGCACGTGTTCCCGAAAGCATGTGGTCAATGCGGTGTCCGAGCGGCTGTCCAACGGTGGTTGCCATGCCCGGAATGGCGGCAAGCGTTTCGCGCACCTCTTCCAAAAATGTTTCGAGGCTGCGTTTTCCCAACGTATAATTCACGTCAATCTCAGCACCGTTGTTTGATTGCGAATGTTCGTCCAACTCGCCGCGCCCCGTGCGTCTTGTGGTGCTGGTTACTTCGGGAATTGCCAAAAGTTCGGTTTCCATCAGATTGCCCAAACGGTTGCTTTCTTCGAGCGACACGCCCGGCTTGGACACCGCCATAATCGTCAGCACGCCCTCGTTAAATTCGGGCAGGAAACTCCGTCCCATCATGAAAAACAAAGCCACAGAAGCAATGAACACGCCAATCGTGGGGTACAACACTTTCTTTTTGTTGCGCAATACCCATTCGAGCGAAACGCCGTAAGCCGCTGTAAGTTTTCGCGTTAGCCAACTTTCTTTGTCGTTTTTCGTCAAATGTTTTTCACCCGAAAGCATCAACCGGCACATCACCGGCGTAACGGTCATCGCTACAATCGTTGACATTGCCGACGACACGATAAACGCCACGCCCAGCGGTTTCAACATGCGCCCCTCCCTTCCCGAAAGGAAAAACAGCGGAACATACGCCGCAATGATAATCAGCGTTGCGGTCATGATTGAGGAACGGATTTCGACCGAAGTTTTGAACACAATGTTAAACGCCGTGTCGCGTTCC
>JAIRJR010000175.1 GCA_031260575.1 Tannerella sp. | reverse complement strand
TTTTTAGTTTATAACTTTTAGCTTTCTTATGCCATTGCTTAAACGATTGTTTGGGAGGCACAGGCAATTCGCGCCCCCTTCCCCACGCATTGATACGCATATACAACAAACTATGCGGTAAACAGCGAATCGCCTGACGAGCAATTTGTCCGGAGAGATTATACAGGGTATTGGTAGAAAGAAAACAACCGGCAATCTTCATTGTGAAACGTTTGAAGAATGGTGTCACTTTCTGTTCAGTCAATTCTTGCCGTAAACGGTACAACTGCTCATGCATATTGATTTTGACAGGACAAATATTAGAACAAGAGCCGCAAAGCGATGAAGCAAATGGCAAATCCCTGTATTTTTGTTTGTCTTTTTGCGATGCAAGAACCGAACCAATCGGTCCGGGAATGACATAATCGTAGCTGTGCCCTCCACTTCGTCTGTAAACCGGACAGGTATTCATGCAACATCCGCAACGGATACATTTCAACGAATCGTTAAAAATGGGATGACCCAAACTTTCCGACCGTCCGTTATCCACAATCACGATATACATTGCACCATCTGGTTTGGGTGTTCGGTAGTGTGACGTATAGGTGGTTACAGCCTGTCCTGTGGCGTTTCGAGCCAACAGACGGGTAAAAACACCCAGATGCTCCTGTTTGGGGACAATCTTTTCAATACCCATACAGTGTATCTGCACCGGTGCGGCATGTACACCCATATCGGCATTGCCTTCGTTGGTGCAAACGACTACCGTTCCGGATTCGGCTACCGCAAAATTCACACCGGTGATGGCTATATCGGAGGAAAGAAACTTCTCCCTCAAATGCAGCCGTGCCGCATGTGTAAGGTATGTGGGATCGGAATTGCCTTTCTCCGTTCCCAACTCCTTATGGAATGTTTCGCCGATTTCTTCTTTTTTCAAATGAATAGCCGGAAGCACAATGTGGCTTGGCATTTCATTACGGAACTGGATAATCCGTTCACCGAGATCGGTATCTACAACGTCAAATCCCTTGCTTTGCAGGAAATGATTCATGCCACATTCTTCCGTCAGCATGGATTTGCTTTTCACGATTTTTTTTGCCTGATGTTTTTGGATAATGTCCAACATGATCCGGTTAAATTCACCGGTATCCTTTGCCCAAAGCACAACTGCTCCATTTTTTACTGCTTCCGACTCAAATTGTTCCAGATAAACATCCAAATGCGCCAACGTATTTTCTTTGAGGCGGGAAGCCTGTTCGCGCAGGTTTTCCCATTCGGGTACGGTAGCGGCAATCCGGTCTCTTTTCTGCCTGACAATCCAAAGCGTCTCATTATGCCAGTTGGTGCGGGCTTCGTTGGCCAGAAACTGTCCGGCTTTTTTGGCGTGTTGCATCATAAGGCGTTACTGTTTAGGATTTCAATAATATGTTTGACTTGGATTGGTCGTTTTTGCCTTCGTATAATTCCTTCCAGGTGCATCAGGCATGACATATCAGCGGCAGTGATGAATTCAACCCCGTTCCGTTCATGATCGGCGATACGGTCTTTGCCCATCTTTACAGATACATCCGGCTCAAAAATGGAAAACGTACCGCCAAAACCACAACATTCGTCATTCCTGTCTAATTCAACCAATTCGATACCTTGGGCTTTTTCCAACAGGCGGTGTAGTTTGGAATAACGTTGCTCGATAAGTTCCGACGCGGAGGCCAATTTCAACCCCCGCAATCCGTGACAACTATTATGAATACCGACTCTGTGTGGAAAATGGATTTTCAGGTCATCCACTTTCAAAATATCTGTCAAAAATTCGCACAGTTCAAAGGTGGTTTCCCTGACTTTTTTCACAACATCCGTTTGTTCGATTATATCGTAATGATTGCGAACATGATACGCACAACTCCCTGAAGGTGTTACAATATAGTCGAAATCCTGAAAATTCCGTACAAAGTTCAGATAAGTTGCCTTCGCATCTTTTTCCGAACCGCTATTTGCCATAGGCTGCCCGCAACAAGTCTGTTTTTCCGGATACTTGACTGTTTGTCCCAATTTTTCCAATAGTTCCAACGTTGCTATGCCTACCTGTGGGTAAAACATATCAATGTAACACGGAATGAAGAGGCCGATTGAATAATTCTTCATAGATTTTTTATATCAATATTCATATTCAATATGTTATCTTATTAATTTTACGATTACGTATGGCGTTTGTATGTTCATATCAGGATATATTTTACCATTGTTGTTATTATCCATTACTTCAATAAAGTACATCAGATCATAGCGTGGATTAATATCCTGAACCGGAACGGTAGCTTCGTAAACATCCTTTTCAGCAGTAGGGGTCATCCGAATGGTTGAGTATTCCAGCATTTGATTCACATGACGATACCTAAGTTGTACCCATTTGATACCATTTTCTCCTGTCACTTTAGCACGAACAGTTAAGGCTTTATTTACGGGCGCTTTCACAATCATATCAAGAGCCACATCAAACAGAACGTTGTTGTCGGAACGGGTGGCAACCTTATATTCAGGCGCTTTGACCATATTGTTTTCCGATTTGAATTCGGCTCTTTGTTTTTCAAGTTCTGCCAATCCGGTTTCGAGGTAGACGAGTTCATCGCTCCAGTGCCCTCTGAGGTCTTGCCTCCGGGGATTGTCAATTGGTGAACTCACACCAAAATCCAGTGTTTTTGAATACACATCAGCAGAAGCTTCAACCATCTGTCTCCAAGCTTGAATCGCATCTTTTTCATATTCGATTGCTTTATCAAGCGCTGCGACATCTTTTGTCCTATCAAAAAGTCGATAACTGACTGCGGCAGGAATCCGGCGGGAATGATACAACGCTAAGTTTGACAATATTTTCAGGTCGGTTGCCATTGATTTGAATTCATTGGATTGATTTCTTCCCACAGCTGTTTCAGCCTTTCGGATTAGATCATTGATGTTTTCGGAAACTTCTTTGAACCAGATACTATTGATGGAAGGCAAGATTTTCGGGGTGTTATATTCCACCCTCCTTGCCGCTAAAGTAAAACGTTCCCCCTGTCGTTCG
>JAIRJR010000405.1 GCA_031260575.1 Tannerella sp. | reverse complement strand
TTAACAGAAGTAACCAATTGGTTTTATCAACTATACTCCAAAAAATTGATGAATTACCTGTGTGAACTTGATTGCTAATTTTTTCAAACATAGCAACGATTTTCTTCGTTTGTTCTTCTTCGGATAACTTGCAATAGAGATTTTCGCAGTATAACCAATAAGCTTTTTCTCTTTCATCTGGCACAGATTTAGCACGTTCAAAAAGAGTATAATAATCATTATTTATATATAAATCGAACAACTCCTTTTGATAATTATCAGCTACAATACCGCATTCCATATAAAACTTAATTGGTTTTTGATTATGATTATATGTATTTTCTGCACCCCAAATATCAGCCTTCGAAAAACAATTACATAATTTGGCATTCTCAGCGACACTGCTTAGTCGTTTATATGTATCACCCTCATTATCAAAGACTTTCAAATAAAGGTAAGTAAAATCTATATCATCGGAAGAAGATTTCAATATTACACTCTCACAAGCGACATTTTCCCATCTGAAAACTCCTAATAAATCTAGATAATGAATGAAGTTCACTTTATCAAAAATGCTATACCGATTCAATAACATTGAATTAAAGTCCCCCAAAAGGTAAGCGTAAAGCGGAACGTCACATTGTAGCCAACCAAGAATCCATGTAGAATTGAATCCAAATAATTGCAAACAGTTTAAAACACTTTGAGAGTTATTTAGACTGTTCGGAAAATGGAGGAGGATTTTCATGGATACACAAAGAATAACCGCACAGATCCGCTTATCCAACTGGGGAAATATTGTCAAGGAGCGTATGGAAAGCGGCCAGGGCGTAAACCAGTTTTGCGAGGAAAGGGGTATTACGCGGAGTGCGTATTATTATTGGCAGAAAAGAGTCCGCGAGTCGGCCTACCTTAAAACATTGGAGGCTAAATCAAAAAATGAGCTGGTTCCGGGCGGTTGGATGGAGCTGAAGGAAAATGACAAACCTGTCGCCAGCGGCGGAGCGCTGGCCATAGAAGTTGGCATTTTCAATATCAAAGTTGACATGGATACTGATGCTTTACTGCTTTCGAAAGTTTTAAGGGCGCTGGTGGCACTATGATGAGATTTGGCGGGAAGCCGGTGTATTTATGCTGTGGGCACACCGACATGAGGAAATCAATCAACGGCTTGTCAGCCATCGTAAGCAGTTCATTTTCACTTGACCCATTTTCCGAAACCCTGTTTGTGTTCTGCAATAAAAACCGCGACCGTATAAAAATCCTCGAATGGGACGGCGACGGTTTCTGGCTTTATTTCAAACGTTTGGAACGCGGGCGTTTCCGCTGGCCGGCATCTGACCCGGACAGCAAGGTGATGGGGTTAAGCGCCGAAGAATTGTCGACCCTCATTGCGGGGGCGAGGCTTGAAAAGAAGCTTAAACGAAACGAGGTTTTGGAGCGCAGGACAGCATAAACCATATGGAATAAATATAAGGAAAATCGGCACGCAATTCACTGGAAAATGTCGATTTTCCTTGATTTTACGCGGTTTTTGTGATATCATTTATGTATGGGACACACAGCGGAACCAAGTACTGATTACAAGAAAATGTATGAAGAATCGCTGCTTGAGAATTCTGAACTCAAGCAGATGGTTTCGCTCCTCAAAGAACAAATCCGTCTCTTAACCCATAAACGCTTTTCCCCATCCAGTGAACAGCTCTCCGGCCAGTTGTCATTATTTGATGCTTTGGAATTATCGGCTGATGACCTGCTTAGGGAAGAAACCAAGATTGTGGACATCAAAGGACATATGCGGAAACGCACCCGGCTTACCACCGATAAACTCCCGGATAATCTGCCGGTTGATATCATAAAACATGAACTTAATGAATCGGAGTGTAATTGCCCGAAATGTAAAGCTAAACTGCATAAGATGGGCGAGGACAGCCGTGATGAGCTTGTAATCATCCCAGCCCAGATGAGGATCCGGCGGCATGTGCGTTCTGTTTACGCCTGCCGTCCTTGTGATAAATATGGGACCGAAACCCCGATCGTGAAAGCCTTGATGCCGGAACCCGTAATTAAAGGTTCTTTTGCCACCCCGGAAGCCATCGCCCATATCGCAACCCAGAAGTTTATGATGGGAAGCCCGTTATACAGGCAGGAAAAAGAATGGATGCACCATGGAATACCATTATCAAGGCAGACCATGTCAAACTGGCTGATTTATGTGTCGGAAAACTTTCTGGAATCAATATATGATGCAATGAAAGCCCGGTTAATCATGAAAAGCGTACTGCATTGTGATGAAACTGGCTGGCAAGTACTGCATGAGGAAGGCAGAAGTGCAAAGCAGAAAGGATTTATGTGGCACTACCGCACAAGCGGTGATTCCGAAGAACAGATTGTGTGGTTTGAATACCAGAAGGACCGCAAGGGTATTCATCCGCAGACGTTCTTCAAAGAATTCAGGGGTTTCATTCATTGTGACGGTTATAAATGTTACCATAATCTTCACGGTGATATTGTGGTGGTCGGATGCTGGGCGCATCTTCGCCGCCGGTTCGATGAGGCACTAAAAGCCCTCCCCCAAAAGGAGCGGGGCGGATCGCTTGCGGCTATTGGTGTCGAATGGCTTAACAGACTATTCATGTTGGAAAGGGAATTTAAGGATTTGTCACCTGACGAGCGAAAGGAAAAGCGCGAAAGTTTATCAAAACCGATTATGGAAGACTTCTTTATGTGGGCCGATTCCATTGGTGCATTGCCCAAATCCCTCTTAGGAAAAGCGGTCGGTTACTCACAGACACAGCGCGGTTATTTAAGGGCATGGCTTCTTGATGGCAGACTGGAAATAAGTAATAACAGGGCTGAACGGAGTATCCGCCCCTTGGTAATAGTCAGGAAGAATTCCCTCTTTTCCAACACCTTAGGTGGTGCAAGGGCAAACGCTGTTTTCCTAAGCTTAATTGCTTCGGCAAGAGAAAACGGTCTTAATCCATACGAATACCTAGTCAGGGTACTCAAAGAGGCACCGACCGGTGCCAGTGTCGAAAGTTTGCTGCCGTGGCAGCAAAATCGTCCGGCGGTCGGGAGTGCAGTTCAGAATATATCTAGTGAGGACGTAGTGTAATGGCGAAGAAAAAACCGAATATTGATTTCATGATGGAATATGTAGAGGATTATATCAGCGGCCGGATGGAACGTATGTTTTTCGATATGGACATACACTACCATATAATAAACCGATGGGACAAGATGGAGCTTGAGGACAGGGATATCGCCGACTCATTCAATTACTATATCTGCGAATGTGGTGCCGATGTCGGCGACGATTTATCCGATGCTAAATATAAGCAACTGATCAAGCGGCAGTACAAGAAGCTGACGACATTAATCGAAGAAGGTTTTTGGTGACATCGTAATTGACGCTTACTCACAAACATACTTAAAGACGATTAATAATCAACTCACCGCTATCTTTAATTTCGCCGTAAAGTATTATGATTTGAAAGAGAACCCTTGTCATAAAGCCGGAAGTATGGGAAAGAGCAACGCTGATGAAATGCAATTTTGGACAAAGGATGAATTTGCTGTCTTTATACCACATGTCAAAAATAAACCTCAATCATATGCGGCTTTTATGACTCTGTATTATACTG
>JAIRJR010000084.1 GCA_031260575.1 Tannerella sp. | reverse complement strand
CAAGAGCTTTCTTCTGCATTTCAATATAGCTGCTTTGGGCTGTCGGAAGATTGGAAAGACGTTGTTTAAGCAAATCTGATATAAGGCTACTTAGTGTCATATCAATTTTGAAACCGCCTTAACAATACTATCTACCGAGACTTTATCCATTTTTGAAAAGGCGAACCACTTTTTGCCTAAATCTTTTAGGGAAGCCCCAAGATGGTAGATTTCTTTGCCATTGTCGATAATCAAAAATCGGTCATGGCTTTGGGAGAATTCCTTTGCTTCAAAACCGCCGTATTGGGCATTGGCTTTTTGGATGTCTAAATTCAGTTTTCCTGTGATTTTTGTGAGAAGCAAGACTTTGACGGATTTCTTCTTTTTAGCCAAATGTGTAAGGGTGTTTTTGTCAATGTAGTTGTCGATTAGGATTATATTTTGTTTAGCGGAACGAATAATTTTTGAAGCAAGCCCGTAAGCATCGAATACCTGCCCGTCGAAGAAAACACCCTGGGTTGGGATGAGGTTGGAGTTGATTTGCAAGTCAATTTCGGAAACCTTGGTTGCTATCGTTTCTACTTTGTCTTCAAGACGATCCATGCGCTTGTTTATGGTATAGCCTTTAAGCAGATGCTCTTTCAATATTTTAGTTGCCCAAATTCGGAACTGTGTACCTTGCTGGGATTTCACCCGGTAACCTACGGAAATTATGACATCAAGACTGTAAAAGAAAACTGGTTTGTCGGAATTTGCAATATGCAAATTTTGCATATTGCTTTTTTTGTCAAGTTCGCCTTCAGCAAAAACATTTCGAATGTGTTTAGAAATAACTGATTGATCCCTTCCAAATAGCAAAATCATCTGCGTTTGATTTAACCAAACGGTTTCATTATCAATTCTTACCTCAATATGTGAAGCAAGCCCGTTAGGGCGATATAATATGATTTCGTTTTTCTTGGAATTTCCCAACTTGCACCACCCTCAACAGTATATCAGCTATTAAACCTGCCGCCAAGACAGAAAAAACGTCAAAAAAGTACTTATGTACTATTTTCAATGTCATTGCTCCATTGTATTTTTCAGGCAGGAAAATGCGTAAGTCATTTCCCACAAATTATTTTTTAGGAGATTTTTATGAGAGTAGAACCCATAGGGGACGAATCAGTTTTTTTGCGTATTGCTGAACTGAAAAAAGGTTTGATCCAGTTTACTGATGCAACCAATGCCATGCGGCTTATGACAGAGTACGGAAAGGATATTCGTTACAATTGTGCATGGAAGAAATGGCTGGTTTGGAACGGTAAGCATTGGGAGACTGACGAAGGCGGTGCGTTGGTACATACAAAAGGTCTTGAGATTGTGCGGAATATTTATGATGACCTTGCAAGGACTGCCGACTATCGAGAAAGGATTGAAATTGAAAATTACGCAAGGTTGAGTGAAAGCACAAGAAGGCGTGAAGCGTTTGTCAAAGCAGCTGCATGGATTAAGGCGTTGAATGTTAAAAGTGATGAGCTTGATCCCGATCCGTGGCTTCTTAATGTCAAGAACGGAACTATAAATGTCAGAACTGGAGAATTTAGAGAGCAACGGCAGGAAGATATGATTTCAAAAATTGCTGATGTTGAGTATGACCCTCAAGCTGACTGCCCCATGTGGAAGCAGTTTGTAAGGGAGATTATGGATTACAGGGCAGATTTGATTTCATTCTTACAGACAGCGGCTGGATGGGCATTGTCAGGGGATATTTCAGAGCAAATTATGTTTATCCTGTTCGGGAGCGGGGCGAACGGAAAATCGACTTTTCTTAATACGATTATGTATCTTTTAGGAGATTATGCCATTGCTACGCCTACGGAAACTTTTATGAAAAAATCAGGGGATCAGCATACGAATGATATTGCCCGGCTTCGTGGAACACGATTTGTTACTACAACGGAATTGGAGTTTGGCAAACGGCTTGCAGAGCCTTTGATCAAAAAGATTACCGGAAATGATCAAATGACTGCAAGGTTTCTGTACGGGGAATATTTTAACTTTATGCCGACTTTCAAGATTTTCATGGCTACCAACCACAAGCCTGTTATCAAGGGAACGGATCACGGCATCTGGCGTAGAATAAGACTAATACCGTTTACAACTCGTATTACCGAAGAAAAACAGGACAAGCACCTTGAGCTAAAACTGAGAGCTGAGGCAAGCGGTATTTTGAACTGGCTCTTGGAAGGGGCAAAGAGATGGCAGAAAGAAGGGCTTAAGACACCTGTAGAAATTTTATCTGCAACAGATGAGTACAGGGGCGAGATGGATGTTATAGGTAATTTTATCAAGGACTGCTGTGTTCAAAAAGAAGGTGTAAAAATCAAAGTACGGGAACTTCATAAATGTTACCAGAACTGGTGTGCTGACCAGAATGAGCATATTTGCAGTGAGCGTTTTTTTGCTTTGCGGCTTAAGGAGATGGGATATACACAGGGCAGGACTGCGGAGGCTCGTTACTGGAACGGGCTTTCTTTGCTGGCAAGCTGATTGACTGGGGCGCAACCGGCTGAATAAACCCAGCCGGTATTTTTTTGCCTTGATTTTCCCCCATGCCCCTTTTAGGTTGGGTCGGGAAAGCATGGAGGAAGGTTTCCTATTGCATATTTAGCTATATTTAATGTTAGTGTTTGATTTTTATTGCTACGAAAATTGAAGTGTTAAAAACAAGAAAACATTGAAAAACTTTTAAAATGATAAAAAGTGACATTTTTAGGGACGCGTGCACGCTCCCCGTAACAAAAAATCTACAGCAATAAAGTCTTATCATTACATTTGAGTTGTTAAAAATGCCTTAAAAACAATGATTTTTAAGTGTCACTTCAAAAATTGATACCCATTGTTACAATTTAATTTCTATCACTTCGTATTATTATATTATGTCTTTGTTTTTATCTTAATGACTAAAATGATTTAAAATAATAGTAAAGGGTTATATTGAATTGCTTTATAGCAAAAGGTGGGAAACGATGAATTTTTTAGTCATGTGTCATCATAGTTTACCGCGTCAAAAGTTCCGCCGTAAACTGAAAAACAGCATCATTAAAAGGAAATCGCCAGATAGGGAGAATGGTTTTACTTTTCCATATAAATCGGCGGATCTTTTGACGTGGTATTAGCGAGTAAATGTTCATTCGATTTTGTGCCAGCCTGCCTGATAAGGATGGCTGGTCGTTGCGAAGTTTTCTTGCCCTCTTGCGTGAGGAATAGCAACCTATTTGTTGACCCTGACTGGCAGGACGCCAGGCAGGGTTTGAA
>JAIRJR010000066.1 GCA_031260575.1 Tannerella sp. | reverse complement strand
TTTTACATACGAGGCTCCGAAACCAATTTTACCGGCTACATCAAATCCTTGATTGCGTACGGTATCTGCTTGAATCAAACTCGACATGAAGTATGAATCCGAAGATACCAAATCGTACGAAATCGACTTTAACTTAAGCTTTGGGGAATATGTGAACCCGAATGTCATTCGCTCCGTTTTACTAACCGGATGTGTATATTGCATTCCAAAGTTGTACTTAAAACTTTGAAGAGTCACCTTCTTCATTGCGTATAAATTACCTAATTGAGATTCTGCACTCACCTGGCTGTTATGTTCAATCATTCCGAACAGATAACTTACATTGGCTCCTAATGAAAGACGCTTCTTCCATATATCATACGACAGTCCGACATACACTTCGTTTAGCCCGCCTTTTCCCGAATAAGTGTCGGTATGCGAAATGGCGTCATTTTTATTTTCAATATTAAATTTATATCCTGTATGTGAAAAAGGCAAGACTCCGGCGCTCATGGCTAAGGTTTTGGAAAGCGGAAACTGCATAGCCAAGTACATCAGGTTACCGTTGATGTTTCTGTGCGAAGAGGTCGCGTCGTTGAGCCACGACATTTGAAGGGTTGCACCTACATCAAAGAGGAAAGTCAATGAATCCATACTCGTGTAGGATGCCGGATTCACCGGATTGATCTGGATTGACGAACGCAAACCATAGCCTATTCCGCCCATCGAACGGCCTGCGCCAAAGGACTGATCGGCCAACACGCCATAACCATAGCGTGTATAAGGCGAAACGGTGCTGTTTTGGGCACTTAACGAAAACTGTATGCAGAGAAGAATTCCCGCAACTATATGTATTTTATTGTTTCTCAACATTATATTCCAATATTCTGTTTAATCCGATCAATGCTAAATTTGGGACTGCAAAGATGGTGTTTTTCAATCGTTTTTCAAAATAAAATGCGTGTCCTCCTGTTAAAAAAACAAAAAGATTTGAATATTTTTTTTGCAACGCCTCTATATAACCATCCATTTCATATACAATCCCATTGACTACTCCGGCAATTATAGCCGAATCCGTATCTGTCCCGAGCAACGGAACATCTTCTGTTTCGCGTAAAAGCGGTAAACGTTCCGTAAACATGTTCAACGCACGAAAACGTGTTGTCATCCCCGGTGAAATATTTCCGCCAAGATAAATACCCGAAGCTTCTACAAGATCATATGTAATAGCCGTACCGGCATCTATAACTAATAAATCCGTTTTCGGCTGCAGGTAATTGGCTCCGACAACAACTGAAATCCGGTCTCTACCTAAAGTCTCCGGCGTTTGATAGCGGCTTTCTAAAGGCAACCTGATATCCTCATCCAAAAAGATAAAACGTTCCAACATGTTTTCCAAATTAAAAATCAATGCTTGATCCGGTTTGATCACCGTCGAAAAAATTCCTTTTTGCAAAGGGTACCGGTTGCTAATCTTCATCAAATCGGAATCTTTAAATTGCTTGTATACTGAAGAAAACATATTTTCCCCCTGACTGTATACAGCAACCTTTGTATTTGAGTTTCCTTGTTCAATAATCAGATTCACGCATCAATACTTAATAAAAACGGCAAAGAAACAAAAAAACCACGAAACAACCGCATTTATCTCCAAAGAACCCGATTTTTTATGATTATTTAATCTTTTGCAATTATTCCCTTCTCGTACTTCCCGGGGTCTAATGGATTTATAGGCGTAAATATAACGCACTTATATTCTTACGGTCATTTATCCCATGCAAACATGGGATAATCCTTCATGGTGGCATTTACTTTTGTGCGAACGGCGGTAATCGTTGATTCGGATTCCCGATTTGTCAGCACAGTATCAATCATTTCCACAATTTCGCCCATGAGCGATTCTTTTGCGCCGCGTGTTGAGATAGCCGGCGTACCGATGCGGATACCTGATGTCAGAAATGCCGAACGGCTGTCGAAAGGTACCATATTCTTATTCGCGGTAATATCGGCAGATACCAGGACTGTTTCGGCTGCTTTACCCGTTAGTTCGGGAAATTTCGATCGCAAATCGATTAACATGCTGTGATTATCGGTTCCGTCGGAAATAATCTTGTATCCATTATCCATAAATGACTGCGCCATTGTTGCGGCATTTTTTTGCACTTGTGCCTGATAGGTTTTATATTCGGGTTCGAGCGCTTCAGCGAAAGCAACTGCCTTGGCGGCAATGATATGTTCCAAAGGTCCGCCCTGGATGCCCGGGAACACAGCCGAATCAAGTAGTTGTGACATCCATTTGATTTCACCTTTTGGCGTTGTCTTTCCCCACGGATTTTCGAAATCTTTGCCCATCAAGATAATACCACCACGCGGACCGCGAAGCGTCTTATGGGTGGTAGAAGTGACAATATGGGCATAATCCAACGGATTGTTCAATAATCCGGCAGCGATTAAACCGGCGGGATGCGCCATGTCGATCATCAACAATGCGCCAACCCTGTCTGCGATCTCTCGCATGCGTTTGTAATCCCAGTCGCGCGAATAAGTAGAACCTCCTCCGACAATCAATTTTGGACGTTCGCGTATGGCGACTTCTTCCATTTGATCGTAATTCACGCGACCGGTAGATTCATATACATTATATTCTGTTGCACGGTACAAAATACCGGAACTATTTACCGGCGACCCATGCGAAAGATGCCCCCCATGCGAAAGGTTCAATCCGAGGAACGTATCGCCCGGATTCATTACAGCCAGAAATACAGCGGCATTGGCCTGTGCGCCCGAATGAGGCTGAACATTGACCCATTCGGCGTTGAACAACTTTTTCAGCCGTTCGATGGCCAGCGACTCGCTCTCGTCAACCACCTCACAACCTCCGTAATAGCGTTTACCGGGATAACCTTCGGCATATTTATTGGTAAGGCAACTGCCGGCGGCTTGCATCACCTGTTCACTTACAAAATTCTCAGACGCAATCAACTCAATCCCTTTCAACTGACGCTGATGTTCCCTTTCAATAATCGCAAAAATCTCGTTGTCTTTTTTCATTCCGGTTCTTTTTTTTATTGTATTTCGCATGCAAAATTAGATAAAAAAAACGATCTCCCACAAGTTTGTGCCACAAAT
>JAIRJR010000055.1 GCA_031260575.1 Tannerella sp. | reverse complement strand
AAAAGGACTGCAAAGATAATACCTTTTCAGGAATCCCCCAAATATTTCGGAAATATTTTTGCAATTATTTCAACCAAAACAACCGGAAAACCCGAATAAAACCCAAACATCTTTTTGCTGAAAAAACACTCTGCGCTCAAAGCGGGTGCAAAAGTAGTCATCCTTTTACGAACTACCAAATCTTTTTGTGAATATTTTTTGAAAAAATTTGAAAAATATTTTACACTGATGATTGTCAGTGGTTTAGAAAATTATGCATTCTGGTACAAATACCGCTTTATGCTGTTTTTTGGGGTTTTGACAAAGTCGGTTTCATGGAGTTCGATTTTACGAATTTGCTCGTAGATGGCAAGCATCTTATTCACATGCATCCGGTTTGTTTCCATGATATGCGGAATGTCTTCCTTTTGGATTTGCTCTCTGTCTAATTTTTCATAATCCGGATAAACCAATGCAATCAACAGCTTATTTCTCTCAATTACAATACTTTCCATGATATAAGGCAGATTATTGAGTTTCGATTCCAATTCTTCGGGATAGATGTTTTGTCCGCTCGAACTTAATATCATCGATTTTGACCGTCCCTTGATAAAAATCCGGTTTTGCTCGTCGGTAGTTCCTATATCGCCGGTTTTTAGCCATCCGTCTTCCGTAAATGCGTTGCGGGTTGCTTCTTCGTTTTTGTAATAACCAAGCATGACATATTCGCCACGAACCTGTATTTCACCTGCTTCGTTGTAAGGATCGTTTGAGTCGATGCGTAACTCCATGTTTTGCCTCACAAGATGTACGCTTGAAGTCGGCGTGAACTCTTCATAACCGGAATAACCGATCATCGGGCCACATTCAGTCATACCATAGCCCGATGCGATCGGGAATTTAATTTTATATAGAAATTCGGCTACTTCCTGATTGATTGGTGCACCGCCTTGAATCACTTCGATAAAATTCCCTCCCATTTTATGATACAATTGCTTTCTGATTTTTGAATAAATCAGGTTTTGCAGAACAGGAATCTTCAAGGCAAACTTGATAACCGGTTTATTCAACTTCGGCAACAAGGCATTTTTATAGATCTTTTCCAAGATCAAAGGAACGGTAATCATCAAGCGTGGCTTTACTTTACCGAACGCTTCAAGTAAAATGGTGGGTGTAGGCCTCTTATTTAATATATGTACGTGAGCGCCAATTACCATAGGCGCCAACAGATTGAAAGCACAACTCAGTACATGCGCCAAAGGAAGGAAACAAAGTTCAACTTCCCCACGTTTCATCCGGTTTATACTCATTCCCCATGTCACATTGGCTGCCAAATTGTTAGCTGACAACATCACGCCTTTGCTGAATCCGGTGGTACCCGAAGTATAATTGATCTCAACCAATTCGCTGTTATCAATTTCAGGATATTTAATATCATCCTTTGTAAAACCGTCCGGATATTTTTCATTCATGCTCAAATCTGCTTTATTGTTGATTTCCGGCAAATTTCCGCCATCTTTTCGATAAATACAGGGGAAACCTTCTGCCGAAATAAAGACTTTTTGAATAGCCGGAATCCGGTCGCACGCTAATTTCATCCATGAATGTTCCGTCGAAAATAAGAGAACCGAATCGGAATGATTGATGATGTGTTGTTTGTCAGAAGACGAAAAATCATCAAGAATAGGGACAATCACTGCTCCATACGTAACGGTAGCCAAAAAAATTATCCCCCAATGTGCACAATCTTTTCCGGTTAAGGCAATTTTATCGCCCTTTTTCACTTGACATTGCTCAAATATGATATGAAGATAAGCGATTTTCCGGGCAACATCGTAAAAATGAAATGTGTCTTCTTTTCCATAATCGGATAAAGCCGGCAGTTCCCAATTGTCACGAAAACTCGTTTCGTAGAGTTTGATGAAATTCTCCTTAATCATTATAATAGTCCGATTTTAAAAAAAATTATAATTACCAATTCAATGCCCGTGATATTTACGGACTTACCATTTTATGTTCCCTTAAAAAAAGTCATCCAATAACTGCGAATTATTCAATTGCCTCGTCTTGGCAGGTTCGCAATCGAATGAATAATCCGGTGATATGTCGAATTTTTCATTCTCCGAATATCCCAATGTTTTGTCGGCGAACACTTTTTGCATAAACAACCCATAGATAGGCAGTGCCATCGCAGCTCCCTGTCCTTCGGTCAACGAGTCGAAATGAATGGATCGCTCATCGCCGCCAACCCAGCATCCGGCAACCAAGCTCGGCGTAAATCCCATAAACCATCCATCCGAATGATTTTGGGTTGTCCCTGTTTTCCCGCCCATTGGCGCTTTGATGCCATAGGTAAACCGCACACGCGCGCCCGTTCCTCCGTCAATCACACGCTGCAACATGCTTAACATCTTGTAAGATGCAATTTCATCCAAGACCTCCACATTTTGCGGTGTAAATGTTGCAATGGTATTTCCGTTTCCGTTTTCAATCCGGGTGATAAACAATGGCTCCATCCGGATTCCTTTATTCGGAAAAACTGTATAGGCGCTAACCATCTCACACACGGAAATATCAGGGGTGCCCAGACATATGGCAATAACGGGATCGATTTGTCCTTTAAGCCCGTAAGAACGAAGAAACCGAACCAATGTGTAAGGGGATAATTGTTTCATTACGGTCGCTGTCACCCAGTTGGACGAGTTCTGCAAGCCCCATTCGATCGTGACTTCTTCACCAATGCTTTTGTCTGTCGAGTTTCTCGGTTCCCAGATATTCCCGTTTTCATCCATCAAAGTTGGCTGGACATGCAATACTTTGTCGCAAGGATTAAGCCCCTCCGACATCGCTAAGGAGTATACAAACGGTTTCATGGTCGAACCGATCTGCCGGCGGCCTGTGGTAGCCATATCATACTTAAAACTGTTATAGTCAATTCCGCCTACATAAGCCTTCACGTGCCCTGTACGCGGATCCATAGCCATAAAACCTGAACGCATAAAACCTTTGTAATAGCGGATCGAATCCATAGGCGACATGGTGGTATCCCTATCGCCCTTCCAACTAAATACCCTCATATCGACAGGTTGAGTAAATGTCTTTCGGATATCGGCATCGCTTACGCCGGATTTTCTCATTTCACGATACCGATCACTATTGATAATTTCCCTGTTTAAAATGTTGTTAATGATGGAATCCGTTACATCCTTCGAAAAGGGCGCATTTTTTTGTCCTCTTTTAGCTCTGTCAAAATCAGGCTGCACTTTTTCGCTCATGTGTTTGACCATCGACTCTTCAGCATACTGTTGCATGCGCGAATCAATCGTAGTATAGATTTTCAGGCCATCTTCATATAAATCATAAGGATCACCATTCGGTTTCCTGTTTTTATTACACCAGCCGTAGACCGGATCTGTTTCCCATGCGATGGAATCTTCGCGAAACTGTTGTTGCATCCATGTATACTGGTACTTCGGATCGCTTCTGTCGGGTTTTTTCGCAGTAAGTTTCTGACGTATATTTTCGCGGAAATAAGGCGCAGAACCGCCTATATGATCCAACCGCGAAAAGTGAAGTTCCAAAGGAAGCCGACTCAACGAATCGCAGGCCGCCCTATCCAGAAAACCTGCTTTTTTCATCTGTGTAAGCACCAGATTACGTCGCATAAGGGTACGTTCATTATATCGCTGGGGATTATAGTATGACGGATTTTTACACATTCCGATCAGGGTTGCCGCCTCTTCAGTCTTTAATGTTCCGGGTGTAGCTCCGAAATATACGCGTGAAGCCGATTGAATGCCTACTGCATTGTATAAAAAGTCAAATTTATTCAGGTAAAGGTTGATGATTTCTTCTTTGGTATAATACCGTTCCAAACGAACTGCAATAACCCATTCGATGGGTTTTTGCAACATACGGTCAAATTTTGATAGTGCGCCGGGAGAATATAATTGTTTTGCCAATTGTTGCGTGATGGTACTACCGCCTCCCTGGCTTGATTGACGTAAAAAAACCGTTTTAATGACAGCACGGAGAAACCCTCTCATATCGAAGCCGCTATGCCGGACATAGCGGATATCTTCGGTTGCAATCAACGCTTTTACCAAATCAGGCGATAATTCGCTGTATGATACATATATGCGGTTGTCTTTGCCGTACGAAAAGTTCCCCAGTAATTTCCCATCGGAGGATATAACCTGCGAAGCATATTTATTAATCGGGTTTTCCAATTGTTCGACAGGCGGCACATATCCGATCATTCCGTTTGCTATCGCAGCAAACAAACAAAAGGCAATGCAAAAAAAAGCGACTAAACTACCCCAAATAGATAAAATAACTCTTTTCTGCCATTTGAGGGTGGCTTTTGTGCTCGATCCTTTTTTTGCCTTACCCCGATTCATTCAAATTGATTCAGTTACTCAATGATTCAGTAATTCAATTATTGACTTTTAGCCCTCTTCCGGCTGAGCTTCCTTGACAAAGAAAGCGCTCAACTCCCACAATCCATAAATCGGTAAAAACACGACCATTAATGTAAAAGGATCGCCGCTCGGAGTAATAATTGCAGTAGCAATCAGCAATCCCACCACTGCATAACGTCGGTATTTTCTGAAAAAAGAACGTTTCAATAAGCCTATCTGCGACAGCAACCAACACACCAAAGGCATTTCAAAGACAATTCCCATAATAAAAATCATCATGAGGAAACTATCCATATAGGATTCTAAAGAAATCTGTTCTTCTACATAACTGGTTAAATTCCATCCGATAAGCATCCGTAATGTCATCGGAAAAACGATAACATAACCTACTGCGCATCCGACAAAAAACATAAAAGTCCCCCCCACAAAGACTCCTTTGGCATTTTTTCTTTCATTCGGATACAACGCAGGGTTGATAAATCTCCAAACCTCGTACACTAAATAGGGGAATGTCAACAATACCGCCAACCAAAAGGAAGACGACATGTGTGTAAAAAACTGTGTCCCTAATTTGATATTGATTACTTCAACACGAAAATATTCGTCGCAAAAATCCGGTAAAAATGTTAAACGGGAGGACACTTTGCACATCCATTGATAGGTGTAAAAATCAGCAGAACAGGGTTTCATGATGACATTATCAAACAAGTACGTCATCACGAAAAAACCTGCAACTGTAAAAATCAGCAGTGCAAAAAAACTACGAAACAATGTCCAACGAAGTTCTTCCAGGTGATCCCAGAAAGACATTTCGTCTTTTTTCGACTCTGACATTGGATTTATTTATCTACGTCGTCCAATTTGATATCGTCCTCGATACCTTTTACGCCTTCCCTGAAATTTTTCACGCCTCTACCAATACCTTTCATCAATTCGGGTATCTTCTTACCACCGAAAATCAGCAAAATAACAACACAAATGATGATTATTTCGCCTGTTCCTAAAGGGCCTAAAAGCAAAAGTTGATTCATTTTCTTAATTTTTATAGTTAATACTTGAGTTAAATAAGAGTGCAAAGATACAAATTGAATTGATATATCATCCATTTTTGTTAATTTTATTACTTTTGCAGCGTCATAAAAAAAATTAATGAATCAATGAAAGCGTATGTATTTCCCGGGCAAGGCGCCCAATTCCCCGGAATGGGGAAAAAACCATATGATCAAAACCCCAAAGTAAAGTTCATGTTTGAGCAAGCCAATGAAATCCTTGGATTCCGGATTACCGACCTGATGTTCGATGGTACGGATGAGGATTTGAAAAAGACGAAGGTCACACAACCCGCCATTTTTTTGCATTCGGTTATCATGGCAAAAACATTATGCGATGATATTCAGCCTGATATGGTTGCAGGACATTCGTTGGGCGAATTTTCAGCATTGGTCACAACCCAATCCCTTTCATTCGAAGACGGTTTGGTGTTAGTTTCCAAACGAGCGAATGCCATGCAGAAAGCCTGTGAACAAACACCTTCTACGATGGCTGCAGTAATAGGGCTACCCGACGAAGTCGTAGAAAAAATTTGTGAAGGCATAACAAACGATGTTGTGGTTTGCGCCAATTTCAACTGCCCGGGCCAAATTGTAATTTCAGGAACTGAAACCGGAATCGAAAAGGCATGCGAACAGTTACGAGCCGCAGGAGCCAAACGGGCCTTAAAACTGAATGTCGGTGGTGCATTTCATTCGCCGTTGATGGAACCTGCCCGAGCCGAATTGGCCGAAGCCATTCAATCGACTTCTTTTCATCCGCCGATTTGTCCGGTTTATCAAAATGTAAGCACTCAAGCGGAAACCAATCCGGATGCCATCAAAGCAAACCTGATTGCCCAACTGACATCTCCCGTACGCTGGACACAAAGCATTCAAAACATGATTGCCGATGGAGCAACGCATTTCATTGAATTAGGGCCGGGTAGCGTTTTACAGGGGTTGATCAGGAAAATCAACGGAAACGTGCAACTGGAAGGAAGGGAATGAGTTACCCCGAAACCATATTAAAACAAGTACTATCTGTTTTGCCTGTTGAAATTTTTACAGGCGAAATCGTTATTGTTGATACGCGCGAAGCAGTCGGGAAAGCCATTTCCTATCTATCCGTTTTCGACCATGTCGGCTTTGACACAGAGACGCGTCCAAACTTTTTAAAACATCACAATCATAAAGTGGCATTGATCCAATTGGCGGCGCCCCATCGTTGCTATCTATTCCGGTTGAACAAATTGGGAGGTATACCTCAAGCGTTGGAAGATTTTCTGAAAAACGGAAAAACGGTTAAAGTCGGACTTTCGTTATTGGACGATTTCCACAATATCCGTAAGTTGATGGATTTTAAACCGGATCATTTTATTGATCTGCAAAAAGTAGTTCCTTTGTATGGCATTCAGGAAACGGGTTTGCAAAAAATTTATGCCATCCTGTTCGGTAAAAAAATATCCAAACGCATGCAACTCAGCAATTGGGAGATCGATGTACTTTCCGATTCACAAAAACAATATGCCGCGCTTGATGCCTGGGCATGTCTACAGATATATAAACAACTCAATCAGACGACATGAGTCATTGTAAAATATTTCTAAAACCAAAAAAAGAAGAATCCTTGCTTCGTTTCCACCCATGGGTTTTTTCGGGCGCCATTGCTTCCTGCGAAGGCAAACCGTTGGAAGGTGACTTGGTCGAAGTTTACAGTTCCGGTAATACTTTTTTGGGTATCGGTCATTACCAGATTGGTAGCATTGCCGTCAGGATTTTATCTTTCCGACCGGTTGTCATAGACCGGGCTTTCTGGAACGAAAAGATAAGGGTCGCGTACGAACTACGCCTAAAGCTTGGTTTAGCCGAAGCCCCCGACAACCATACCTACAGGCTTATTCACGGCGAAGGAGATCAGCTTCCCGGTTTGGTTATTGACATCTACGGGAATACGGCAGTCATACAAGCCCATTCGGTCGGCATGCACCACGAAAGAAAAACAATAGCTGAAGCATTAATAGAGGTATTAGGCGTCGCGCTACAAAATATTTATTACAAATCGGAAGGGACATTACCCTTTAAAGCCGTACCCGGACACGAAAACGAGTACCTGCTCGGTAGTAAAGCAGGCTTGGAACATATTGCCATCGAAAAAGGACTGCAATTTCATATCGACTGGCTCAAAGGGCAAAAGACGGGTTTCTTTGTCGATCAACGCGATAACCGGTTATTACTCGAAAAATATGCGCATAGCCGTTCGGTTTTGAATGTGTTTTGTTATACCGGCAGTTTTTCGGCGTATGCCATGCGTGGCGGAGCTGCAACGGTTCATTCAGTTGACAGTTCGTCAAAAGCCATCTCACTTGCTCAAAAGAATCTCGAACTCAACTTTCCCGGCGATCAACGCCACCAAACCTTTATCGAAGATGCATTCCATTATTTGGAGAAAATGGGCAACCGTTACGATTTGATTATCCTCGACCCTCCGGCATTTGCCAAACACAAAAACGTAGTTCGAAACGCATTGATCGGATACCGGAAATTAAATGCCATCGCATTCGAAAAAATCAAACCGGGCGGGATAATTTTTACGTTTTCCTGTTCGCAGGTAATCAGTAAAAACGATTTCAGGCTGGCTGTTTTCAGTGCAGCCGCACAATCCGGACGTCCTGTACGAATATTGCACCAACTTACACAACCGGCAGATCATCCGGTCAATATTTACCATCCCGAAGGCGAATACCTGAAGGGATTGGTTTTGGAGGTCGGGTGAATTACCGTCCGACATTCTTACTGTAATCGATAGGATGCCTGCACCGGGATTGGTTGTCGGTTCTTCTGTCGCCTCAACCGTTTTTTACTTCCCCAAATGTTTATTCAAAATCTGATCTATCCGCTCCAATTCTTGATCGACTTCGGCTACTTTGTTTAGTCCTTTGTTCAATTGCATAGACATATAGGTTAATGCTTGCCGGGCGACTATGGCGGCTTCTTCAGGGTCGGTGAATGTGTCGGCCATTTTGGGTGGTTGCGGTTCACGGAACACAAAAAATAATCCGATACATAACAATAGAATAGCGGCTGCGCTACTCATCCAATAATAAAGCGTGCGTCTGTGCGACAGGGACTTATTCCCTATGACCTCCAATTGTTCGATGGATGCTTCGAGACGTCCTGAAACACCGGAAGGAACTTGAATCCGGATGTCGTTCAGAAGATGAAACAGTTGTTGGTCTTCTTTCCAATCTTCATCGATATGCTTATCATTCAGAAAGTAAGCTGACAGAAGGCGTTCTTCTTCAGGTGAAGTCTCACCTTCGTAGAATTTATGGATTAAGTGTTCGATGTTCATAATGTTTGATATTTGTTTTGGTTTATTTGCGGATCATTTAAAAGACTTTTCAATGTTTTTCGTGCCCTTGATAGCAATACGCGTACATGGACGGCGCTTTCGCCGGTTGCAGCTTCGATATCTTCGAACGAACAATCGCCACATCCTCTCATTTGTAGTACAATACGCTGCTTTTCCGGTAATTTGTCTATCATTGATTCAATATATT